>JBGPVY010000067.1:0-12798 GCA_041491905.1 Nitrospiraceae bacterium
AAATGGAACTATCTGGCTGGTTTTGCCATGATGGTGGGCGCCGTCTTCGTCATTTTCAAAGAATGGTGAGCTATGGCCACGAAGAAAAAAGAGTCTGCTAGGGCGAAGGAACCGGCAAAGACTGCAACTGCATCAATTGATGCAGGCCCTGCGGGAGATTTTGAAAAGCTGGGCGTGTTTTATCTGGGTCGGCCGTACGATCTGGCGACGAAACAATCGAAGCCGGGCTGGCTGTTGTATGACTCGAAAGATCTGGTCACCCATGCTGTCTGCGTCGGCATGACCGGCAGCGGGAAGACCGGCCTCTGTATCGGACTCCTCGAAGAAGCGGCGATCGACGGAATCCCTGCGTTGATCATCGATCCCAAGGGGGATCTTGCCAATTTGATGCTGACCTTTCCGCATCTCCGTGGGGAAGACTTCGCACCATGGATCAATGAGGACGATGCCCGCAAGAAAGGGCTCTCGCCGGGCGACTTTGCGACGCAACAGGCCGAACTCTGGAAGAAGGGTTTGGGCGATTGGGGCCAGAGCGGCGAGCGGATTCAGAAGCTCCGCGATGCCGCCGATGTGGTGGTCTATACGCCTGGCAGCAACGCAGGTATTCCCGTCTCCATCCTCAAGTCCTTTGCGGCACCGTCGCAGGAGATTCTGGACGATGCAGAGCTGCTGCGCGAGCGGGTGAGCACCACGACGACCAGTTTGCTCGGTTTGATCGGAGTGGAGGCTGATCCGATCAAGAGTCGCGAACACATTCTCTTGTCGACGATTCTCGACTACACATGGAAGGCAGGACAGGAGCTGGATTTAGCCACAATGATCCAGCAAATCCAGACGCCGCCATTTGCCAAGATTGGCGTGTTGGATCTGGATTCGTTCTATCCCTCGAAGGAACGCTTTACACTCGCAACGCAGTTAAACAACCTGCTGGCTGCGCCAGGATTTTCTGCCTGGTTGGAAGGCGAAGCGCTCGATGTCGGCCAGATGCTCCATTCGCCAGGGGGCAAGCCGCGGCTCGCCATTTTCTCGATCGCGCATCTCAACGACGCGGAGCGCATGTTTTTTGTCACTTTGCTGCTCAGTCAAACGCTTGGCTGGGTACGGGCGCAGTCCGGTACGACCAGCCTCCGCGCCATCCTCTATATGGATGAGATCTTCGGCTACTTCCCTCCGGTGGCGAATCCTCCATCAAAAGCGCCCCTGTTGACCCTGCTCAAGCAGGCCCGGGCCTATGGCCTCGGAGTCGTCCTGGCCACGCAGAACCCCGTCGATTTGGACTACAAAGGGCTGGCCAACACCGGCACCTGGTTTATCGGACGACTCCAAACGGAGCGTGACAAGGCGCGGGTTCTGGAAGGACTGGAGGGCGCTTCGGCAAGCTCTGGGAAAAAATTCGATAAACAGGGGATGGAACAGCTTCTCGCCGGCCTGGGCAATCGAGTTTTTCTTTTGAACAATGTCCACGAAGATGCGCCGGAGGTCTTTCAGACAAGGTGGACGCTTTCGTATCTGCGTGGTCCGCTGACGCGCACTCAGATCAAGACACTCATGGATCCCGTGAAACGTGAATCGTTAGGCGTAAAAGGTAAGAAAGCTGGCGCGGAGCCTGAATCTTCGGACGCCACGTTTCACGTTTCACCTTTAACGTCTCACGTCGCTCGTCCTATGCTCCCCCCCGATGTGCCGCAACAGTTCATTCCCATTCGTGGCACGCAGCCCAGTGGCAGCACATTGGTCTATCAGCCGATGTTACTTGGCGCGTCGCAAGTGCGTGTGTCGGACAGCAAAGCCGGTGTCGATGTGACTCAGGATGTGACCGTGCTTGTGCCGATCTCGGACGGTGCGGTGGCGGTCGACTGGGATCGTGCGGCGGAATCCGGGCTGGCCCTGGCCGACTTGGAGTCTTCACCCGAAGACGGTGCACAGTTCGGGTCTATTCCCAGTGCGGCGAGCAAAGCCAAGAATTATGACACTTGGAATAAGGACTTCACCGGGTGGCTGTTCCGCACCCAGAAAGTCGATCTGTTCAAGAGTCCCAGCACGAAAGAAGTTTCCAAACCCGGTGAGTCCGAGCGGAATTTCCGCGTCCGACTGCAACAATCCGGACGTGAAGCGCGGGACAAACAATCGGACGGTCTCCGTCAAAAGTACGCACCGAAGATTGCCGCCTTGCAAGATCGGATCAGACGTGCAGGACAAATGGTCGAACGGCAGCAAGCGGAGTCTCGCTCGAGTCAAATTCAGGCAGCCATTTCTGTCGGCGCCTCGATTCTAGGGGCGTTTCTCGGAAGAAAAACCGTCAGCGCGACGAACATCGGCCGGGCGACAACGGCGATTCGCGGAGCAGGCCGTGCGATCAAGGAATCGAAGGACGTCGGTCAGGCCGAGGAGAATGTGGCGGCGCTGCAGCAACAATTGGCCGACCTCGAAGCGCAGTTTAAGACGGAAACCGATGCGCTCGCCGCCGCGGCCGATCCCCTCAACGAGAAACTCGAAAGCGTCTCTCTCAAACCCATCAAAGCCAACATCGCCGTGAAACTCGTCGCCCTCGCCTGGACGCCTTATTGGCAGGATGGGAAGGGAGTTCTGACCCAATCATGGCAGTGACGGGTGCTGTGGGCAATGCTTAGCAGGATGCTGAAAAAGTCCGTCAGCTTTCTAAAAGGTTAAGCCCCTAGCCTCTAGCCCCTTGCCTCTCGCCCAAACTGCGAGAAATGACCGCGTTCAACGGTGCGACGGAGTAGTTTTCGCGAGGGCTTTCCGCATCTCGGCGACGGTCTTGGCATCGAGGCCGGCTGCCGTCAATTCGTTGTCAGAGGCTGCAGCGATGTTCGCCAGGCTGCCATATTGTTTGAGCAGGCGGGCCCGTTTGATCTGGCCGATGCCGATTACTTGATCGAGTGGAGAGGCCATAAGGGCTTTGCCGCGCAGCTTGCGATGAAAGGTGATCGCAAATCGATGGGCTTCGTCACGAATGCGTTGCACGAGATGGGTGGCCGGGGAGTTCGCGCGAAGCACTATGGGGTTTTTTCGGCCGGGCAGGAAAATCCGCTCGTCTTTCTCGCCGCGTGCTTTGGCCAATCCAATAATCGCCAGGTCCTGGTGGCCGACCTGTTTCAGCCCTTCCATGGCTGCGGCGAGTTGGCCTAATCCTCCATCGATGAGGATGAGATCAGGGCGCGCGAGATCCTCGCTGTCTCCATAGCGGCGCGTGACGACTTCCTGCATGCTGGCAAAATCGTTGGCGCCGGTCACGGTTTGGATTTTGAACCGGCGGTAGTCGGCTTTCTTCATCTGGCCGTCTTCCCATACGACCATGGATGCAACGGACTGGTCGCCCATGGTGTTCGAAATGTCGAATCCTTCGATGCGCCGAGGCACAATGTCCAGACGTACGAGCCGCTTCAGTTCTTCAACCGCTTGCCGTCCGATTTCTTCGTCTCGAAGGTGATTAGCGACTGCGGCGCCGGCATTCTCTTCCGCCAAGAGGAGCAATTGGTGTTTTACGCCACGCTCTGGCGCCACGACGCGGACTGCGTTTCCTCGCTTGCCTGAGAGCCACTCCTCGATCACCGTGACGTCGTCGAGGTCGGTGGGAATAAGCAGCTCTTTGGGTGGCTGACCGTCTTTGTTGTAGAACTGTTCAATGGCGGATCGAACGAGTTCCTCGTCGCCGGCGTCTGCTGAATGGGGCCAGAAGAAGTCTTTGCGCCCGATCAGAAGACCGCCGCGCACAAAGAGGATCTGGAGATCGACCGCCGAGCCTTGCCGCGCCAGGCCGATCACGTCTTGGTCGGTCGTCGTCGTTTGGGTAATGCGTTGCTTTTCAAGTGTGCGTTCGATGTTGAAGAGCCGATCGCGCAAGCGCGCCGCCTCCTCGAATTTCTCATGCTCCGCCGCCATTTCCATTTGGGTGCGCAAGTCGTCCAGCAATTCATGGTCGCGCCCTTCGAGAAATTGGCGGACCTGCGCGACGATGTGCTGGTAGTCCTCTTTCGATTGATTACCGGTGCAGGGCGCCATGCACCGTTTGATCTCGAATTCGATACAGGCTCGCTCCGCCTTGCCGTCGATCTCGATCGTGCAGGTGGCCAAAGGGAAGGCTTTCTTGATGACTTTCAATGTCTCCCGCAAGGCGCCTGCCGGCGTGTAGGGGCCATAGTAGAGTGCGCCGTCTTGTTGCACGCGGCGCACGATGGAGAGGCGCGGGAAGTCCTCTTTGATCGGCAGGCGAAGGTAGGGGTATTGCTTGTCGTCTCGTAAGACCACATTGAACCGGGGCCGATGCTGCTTGATCAGATTGCTTTCAAGGATGAGCGCTTCGAGTTCTGAGCGGGTGACGATCGTTTCAAGGTCTGCGATGTGGCTGACCAGGACGGTGGTTTTCGGGGAGTGGTCGGTCCCTTTTTGAAAGTAGGACCGCACGCGGTTAGACAGGACTGCGGCCTTCCCGATGTACAATAGTTCGCCGTCCTGGTCTTTAAAGAGATATACCCCAGGTTGGTCTGGCAGATGAATGAGTTTGGATTCGAGGTTACTGGTCATTGGTCAATAGTCAACGGTCAATGATCAACAGTCAATAGTCGTTCGCCCGGCCAAGATGTCATTGGCAGCTATCTTACCAATGACTGATGGCCAGTGACTATTGACTATCTTGCTTGCGATTGTCTGTGCCGATGCAGCGAATATGACCGTTGAGCAGGCGGATGAAAGTAAGCAGTTCGTGTTGAAGCGACTCGACATGCTCTTGGGCAAAGTAATCAAGATCGTGACGTGTAATCAAGTGGTCGATGAGTTCGTACGCAGATCCTCGGGAGATACGACAGAATTGAATGTTTTCGTTGAAATGGAATCGGCCGTATCCTTGAGCCACGTTTGCAGTGAGTGAGACAGCAGCGCATCGAATTTGAGAAGCCAAATTATAGCGTTCTTGCTGCGGAAGCTTGTCGGCTATCTCATAGCAGCGATTTCGAATAGCTCTGCCGACTCGCCAGACTTCCAAGTCTTGGAATGTTCGAATCGTTTTCCCGCTAACCTGCTCCACCATTGACTATTGACCCATGACCGTTGACGTTTCTTTACCGTTGACTGATGACCAATGACCTCTTAGCGCAACGATCGCACAAACGAGGGGCTCAGCGCTCCCCGGGCCACTTCCGCAACTGGACCCTTCATGGTGAGACTGAAGTCCGCAGCGACCTCGATGTTGAGCTGGCCTCCCGGCATTTTCACCGTGACAGGGCTTTTCACCAGCCCGAGCCGGACAGCCGCACTCGCGGCGGCGCAGGAGGAGGACCCGGAGGCCTGGGTTTCGCCGGCCCCGCGCTCCCAGATCAGGATGAAGAGTTCTTTTGAGCCGGTCGGCACGGCGAGTTGAACATTCGTTCGCTTCGGGAACAGGGAATGGTTCTCCAATGCCGGTCCCAATTTCAGGAGATCCTCGCGCGACCAGGACTGTCCGGCTGGTCTGAAGACGACACAGTGGGGATTCCCCACACTCACCCCGGTGAAGGTGAGGGATTGGCCTGCGGCGTCGATGGGCTGTTCGATCAGTTCGCTAGTCGTGAGAGTACAGGGGAGTGAAGCTGGCTGGAACGTAGCCCGGCCCATCTCTACGGTGACGGCGCTTGCATCCCCATGCCGGTCCACATGCAGCGCAATGGTTACCAACCCGCCTTTGGTCTCGACGGTGAAGTGCGTCTTTTTCGTCTTGCCGGTGGCGTGAAGATAGCGGGCGAAGATGCGCAGGCCGTTGCCGGATTTTTCCGCTTCGCTGCCGTCAGGGTTGAAGATGCGCAGGCCGAAGTCCGCTTTCCTTGACGGGACTAGCACAAGAATCCCATCGCTGCCGAGGCCCCAGTTGCGATTACAGATGGAAGTGATCCTTGATGGGGTGAGCGAGAACGACAGTTCTTTGGGATTCATCACCACATAGTCATTGCCCAGCCCATGCCCGCGGAAGAACCCGTTCTTCATCCTCGCAACCTCCAGCTTCGTCAATCGTCAAAGGTCTGTGGTCAAACAGGGCAGAGGGTACTTGGTCAGTGTTCACTTGTCATTGGTAAGGAGATAAAGCAGCCTTCTTCATCATAGCGTCTTCCCATTGACCGCTGACCAATGACCCTCTTCCTAACATGGGGGCACACAGAAGGGGAAGGGGGTGCAGGGATTGGGAGGGCAGCTACACAAGCGCCGTCCCCGGCGGGCGTTCGATGAGTTCGACTTCGTAACCGTCTGGGGCATCGATGAAAATGAAGCGGCTGCCGGATGAGGTTGTGGTTGGCCCGTCCGTAATTCGAATCTGTTTGGCGCCGAGTTGTTCAATGGTGTCGTCAAGGTTCTCGACTTGGAAGGCCAGGTGGACGAGGTCTTCCTGCACTGTCACTGGGCCACTTGACGGGAAGCTGCAGAGTTCGATCAGTTCCTCGCTGTTGGGTACCTTGAGAAAAGCCAGATGAGAGCCGCGCGGCGAGACCTTCCGCTCCAGGACCTCCAGCCCGAGGACGTTGGTGTAGAAGTTGATCGTCTGGTCCATGTCGCTGACCCTCATGCGGGTGTGGAGGAGCTTTTCAACTCGCATGGTCGGTCTCCGGAGGATAAGAGAGTATAGCAAATGGCCTATGGCTAATGGCCGGAAAGGTATCCCTCTGATTGAATTTTCCTCATACCATACGCCATTAGCTAAACGCCATCAGCTCTTCCTTGCCGGGCCGCTGGTCTTGCGCAGCAGAATTTCGGCACTACCTGGGATCAGAAAGTTCGGCATGGGGCCGATCTCCTGGTAGCCCTGCTTCTTGTAAAAGTGCCGGGCCTGGTCGTTAAAATCCGATACACATGCGAACAGGTTCTTCGCCCTCGCGAAGACAGCCGCTTCGACGTGGGTGAGCAACCGTCCCCCCAGCCCCTTGCCTCTCGCCCAGTCCGCCACTCCAAGCAGTTCTAAATAGTCGCCAACCAAAAATTTCTGACGAACGACCGCAATGCCGGCCGCTTTACCGTTCTGATCCACGACGTAGCTGTCACGTTCCTGTGGGAGCGGTGTGAAATAGCTGTCCCAGTCACTGGCTTGGTAGCCCAGCCGTTTCCACGGGTCGGAGTCGGCGAGCAATTCAATGACGGCTGCCCGATCCTCCGCCGTCATGGGCCGAACGACCGGGTCGGTCATGGGGCTGCCTGCGCGCAGGTTAAGAGACCACTCATGGTCATGGGGGTGAGGTTTCGCTCCGGCAAGAGATGTTGATGGAGGTCTTGCACCACCTCGTGCGTATGTCTGCCCTTCCCATTGGCGTGCATCACGATGACGCTACCCTTCCGGACTAACTGCTTCAGTCGGTCTTCGATCCGCATCGCCGTGAGTGTCGGGTCGGGATCGCCGGACAAGACATTCCAGAGAATGAACTGGAGGCCGAGGGCGCGGGCCACGTTGACCGTGTCGTCGTTGAACTCCCCATAGGGAGGGCGAAACAACGTCGCGTCATGACCGTACTTGGTTTTGAGCAAACGAACTGGTCCGAGAATTTCTTGTTTCTGCTCGTCCGCTGAATGGAGAGGCAGATGGGTGTGGACCTCCCCATGGGTGCCGACTTCAAAGAACGGGATCTGGAGGAGGGCCCGTACTTGCTGATCGTGTTTCGTCATCCATTTTCCGGACATGAAGAAGGTGGCGGGGATCTTCTGCTCAATCAAATAGTCGATCAGTGCCTGATCGTAGCCAACTCCTGTCCGCACCGGGCAGAGGTCGAACGTCAACGCCACACCGGGACAGGAGGGCGAGCCTGACTTGATCACTTGGGCCTGCGTGAAGGAAGGCATCGCAGGAACAAGCAGCATCGTGAGGGCCAGGCACAGTATCCCTGAGGAGTGGCGCAGTCGCATGGTGATGAGTATACCCGATCCAGGTGACGAAGCCGAGTTGACGCTTGAATTCCTGCACTGTTACGGTGGACGTATGTCTTTGCCCAATTGGAGAATCGGCCGTGCGCTCGGCATCCCGATTCATGTGCATGCCTCCTGGT
This sequence comes from Nitrospiraceae bacterium, assembly GCA_041491905.1. Taxonomy (GTDB): domain Bacteria; phylum Nitrospirota; class Nitrospiria; order Nitrospirales; family Nitrospiraceae; genus Palsa-1315. Next base: position 8,016 of record JBGPVY010000067.1, read on the forward strand.
TTGTGGTGTTCTTCTTTGTGACCTGGTCATTAGCGAATGGCTATTTGCCCGAGACGTTGCCTGGTCTGTCGGTTCCACGGTATTGGGGGATGGGTGGCATTGCCGCCCTCCTGTTGTTCCTCTCCGTCCTGCTCCATGAATTGGGACATTCCTATGTGGCGCTGCGCTACCAGATCCCTATCAGGCAGATTACGTTGTTCATCTTCGGGGGAGTGGCGCACATGGGAAAGGAACCGCCCAGTCCGCGGGCCGAGTTTTTGATCGCGATCGCAGGACCGCTCGTGAGTTTGATTCTGGGGGCCGGTTGTCTCGGCGGATCCATGGCCGTGGAATCATTGTTTGCGCGATCAGGGGTTCAGGGACTCATCGTCCTCGGGAGCTTGCTCGGCATGGTGAATGTACAGCTCGGACTATTTAACCTGATCCCGGGGTTCCCTTTAGACGGCGGACGTGTCTTACGGGCTGGACTGTGGGCCCGGAACAAGGATTTCAATCGAGCCACCAGCCAGGCCGCGCTCGTGGGAATAGGATTCGGTGTTGCTCTTGGGTTGATCGGCGCGGGCTTGATGGTGGGGGCCTGGTCCGGCGCTCTGGGACCTTCCATCGCGACGAACGGGGGCTGGCTCATCTTTATCGGCGCATTCCTCTTTTCGGCGGCCCTGGCAAGCAGACGGCAGGCAGCTCCGCGGATTTCGTTGGCGTCGGTGACGGTTCGCCGGGTCATGGTACACCCCGTCGTGACTCTGCTACCGGATATGAGCGTGCAGGACGCGGTCGATCAATACTTTGTCGCGCATGGATTCGGTGGATTTCCTGTGTGCGAAGAGGGGCAGGTTCTCGGGGTGGTCACAGTGCGAGACGTGGAAGCGCTTCCCACTGCACTCTGGCCGTGGCGTCGCGTTCGGGAGATCATGCGCCCGGCGTCGTCAGCCTTCTGTATCCCTCCGGACTGGTCTGTGATGCAGGCGATGGAACGCATGGTCCAGGGCGGGTTGGACCGTCTCGTGGTGATGGAGAACGAAAAGATCGTAGGGCTCGTCACTCGATCGGGTATTGCTCATTTCTTACAATTGCACAAAGCATGAGACGTGAAACGGCAAGGGGATTGAACAGGTGTGTCTTGTCACCCCTCACGCCTTACGTTTCACGTCTTACGCTCAATCGTTCGCGCGTGCGATGGAAATGTTTTGCGCAATGGAAATACGCACGAGGTGGACCACGAGCAGGAACCCGTAGACGACGCAGAAGAACTTGAAGGTGGCGCGGTAAAAGTCTGTCAAGAGTATGGGGAGACAGAGGGCAAAGAGCAGGCTTGCAATCAGCGTTATGAAGGTCAACCGCTTGCAGAACTCATGGGAAGCTTCCCTACCGATCAATTTCAGTGCGCGGGCATAGCGTTCGGCTCGTTGAAGTCTGGCTGCCTGCAGGGCGGCCTCGCCGATGCCCCAGTAGCGCAAGTAGAAATAGCCACCCAGAATCAGCAGCCAAGGTAATGCCCACAAAGGCCAGTAGACCGCTCCTCCGTAGGTCTCGCTGCTGAGTAAGGCGGCGAATGAGGGGGCATAGAGCAATCCCAACACCAGCGGCAGGATGCGCTCATCATTCGGACGTTCGCCCTCCGGTCCGCCATGAATCAGTTCCCGTTCAAATAGGGGGTAGCCGTACTTGAGGACCACGAGCGCGATGGCGGCGCTCATGGTTTTGTCAGGAATATAGCGGATCCAGTTCTGGAACCAATTCACAATCCACCAACTCAGACTTTCCCCCCAGGTAAATCCGAATAGGGATTCGAGGTAGAGATGCGCAGTGTGTTCCCATTGGAGTACGCGCAGGCTCACCGACTCGGCGACGTCGGGGTTCAAGGCAAAGGTCGTTTGCTCATGCAGTGCAGCCTGCACAAAGGTTCCCGGCAGGCTCATGACGATCGCGCCGCCGACCCCAAAGATATAGAGGAACCAGGCATGGGACAGGGCGGAACTGCGTCCTGTGCGGAGATACTTTTGAAAGCCCGTTTGTTTGGCCATCCAGCCCCAATAACAGGCGCCGGCCATACTCACCAGCGACCAGGGGAAAATCACCACATCCGCGCCGGTTTCCGGGTACAACAACCAGTTCACGACGGAATTCGAGAGGAGGGCCACGATGGCTCCCCACCAGGGGCCCAAGAGGAAAGCGACCAGCGCAGTTCCAGTCATGTCGAGGAACAGGATGCTCTCCAGATGGCGACTCAACGTAAGCCCAATGTAGTTGAGGAGCAGGCCTGCTGCGACGATCACGCTGGTTTCGTACAAGAGGAGATAGGAAACACCACGGAATGGCTTCGACGAAAAGAAATCGATCGTGGGAGACGAGTCAGAGGCTGGACGTTCGGTTGGGGAAGGCGATTTTCGTTCCTTCTTCGATGTCAGCCGGTTCCTGACATCCAGCAGCTTCTCCAGGAGGGTTAACAGGGCCGCGATGAAGCCAACCACGGTGCCACCGAGCATGAGCATATCTTTGCCGAAGTCTTCGGGCATGGGACGGTTCCTTTATAGTACTGGTTGCCATTCTAGCCACGAAGGGGTATCCCCGCCAGCAAAAGTCCAGAAGCCGACAGCCTGGTCTGGTCTGTCTGGTTCATCTGGTCTGTCTCGTTTGTGTGGTTGAACAAGTCCAACCCAGATAAACCAAACAAACCAGATCAACCAGTAAGACCATTCTTTTTATGCTGGCGGACCATTCGGCAAGGCCGGATCTGATTGAGCGGCTCTCGTGGCTGCGGCTGACAGCGCCTGCGCCTGTTGTTGGAGGAGGTGGGCGACCTCGGCGCCGATCAGCAAGAGGGCCGCGGAGTAGTAGACCCATAAGAGCAGCAGAATGACTTCCAAGAGTGATCCATAGAGGTGGGCGTACACGGTCGCGTAGGTGCTATAGGTCACGAATAAGAGTTTGGCCGCGATCCAGAGCAGGCTAAACGTAAGCGCCCCGATCATTGCCTCACGCCAGTGCGGCCGCCGCCGTGGAACGAGCCGATATAACCCCGTGACCGTGAGGAAGGCCAGCGCGAAGGGAAGCGTATAGGTGAGAAATAGATCATGGGCTGCGAGGGCCAGGAGATCGAGCCCCCAGAGTCTTGGCGCATACCCCGTTAAGAAGTTGACGATTTGGGTTGCGCCGTAGGAGAGCAGCAGCACGAGTCCGGTCACAGCGAGCGAGGCGACGGCGATGCCGGTTGAGATGAGGGGATGGCGGCGCCAGGTACTCTCGAATACGACGTTCAACGCATAGTCGAGTTCATAGAACACCAACGCGCTGAACCAGATGAACGCCAGAAACACGGCCCAGCGGACGGTTTCCAAGGCGCTTACCCGATGCAATTCGTTTACGACATGTTCTCCCAGCGAGGGGATGAAGCCCTTGAGAAAACTGAGGAGGACCTGTTCCCCGATCACGTCATGACTCACCACGAAACTCAGGCCGTAGAGTAAGAGGAAGACGAGCGGGAAGAGGGAGAGCAAGGAGAAAAATGCAAGAGAGGCTGCCAGACTGGCGCACCCATGGCGCAGAAATGATCGTATGAGGTCTCGGAGAAAACGAAAGGGCCGCATAAGGCGCGATGGGTGAATGGCCTGTCACCAACGTAGCACGAGTCGCCCTCTCGTGCACCTGTCTAGCCCGCATAATTCACGAAGGCTTGTTGGAGAAAGACATTAATCGCGGGCTCGTCAGATTCCGATCCCAATGCAAGTTTAGTTTTAAGATGGATTTTAAGTTCGAGACGTTGTCATTAACTCCTACACGTTCCTCTCCGTGGGTGCCGGCTGGTCCAGAGCGAACATCGCCGTGAGCGGCGAGGTGGCCGGCACCCACTCCCCCTTTATTTGAGAGTCAGGACGGATTGGAGCGCGAAGCTGACAAGAGGGTTGGGAAAGAGGCCGAACAGAATCACGCCCGCGACGGCGCAGGCCAACACGAAGGATAAGGCCGGCGAGGTCACGAGGCGTGGCGACGCGACGGAAGAGGGATTCGGATCGCGCATATACATCACCATCACCACCCGCATGTAGTAGTAGGCCGACACGACGGCAAAGATCAGAGCGATGACGGCGAGCCAGGTCAATCCTGCTTCGACTGCCGCCATGAACACATAGAATTTTCCGATGAAGCCTGCGGACAGCGGAAGGCCCGTGAGTGAGGCCATGAAGACCAGCATGAGAAAGGCCGCGAGCGGCTGGCGTTTTGCGAGTCCTGTGAAATCTTCGATTTCTTCTCCCTCGATCCCGCCTTTCCTGAGCATGCCGATGACGGCGAAGGCGCCGAGCGTCATGAACGAATAGATGGAGAGATAAATCATGACGCTCGCGAGGCCGGGCGTTCCCCCGGACGCGCCGACCGCCCGGCCTGCCGCCACAAAGCCGATCAACGCGTAGCCGGCGTGCGCGATGCTGGAGTAGGCCAGCATCCGTTTGATGTTGGTCTGCACGATGGCGACGACATTGCCGAGCACCAGGGTGACAAGGGAGATGAGCAGGAACAGGAGCGACCAATCTGCCTTGAGCCCGCCGAGCCCTTCGACGAAGACACGCATGAATGCGGCAAAGCTGGCAGCTTTTGCGGCCACCGCCAAGAAGGCCGTGACGGAGGTCGGGGCGCCCTGATAGACGTCGGGCGTCCACATATGGAACGGCACCGCGGCGAGCTTAAAGCCGAAGCCGACTGCCACCAAAATCGTGGCGATCAGCACGAGGGGATCATCCGCCCCGCGAGTCCCGATGGCGCCCGCGATCGATGCCAACTTGGTGCT
>JBGPVY010000064.1:0-13184 GCA_041491905.1 Nitrospiraceae bacterium
AGCACACGCTCCTTGGGATCAGTCGGCGGCGTCTCGGTATGGATGAGCGCCCAACAACGGTCGAACAGGGTGGTTCGAAGTTCCGACGGCACATTCAGTGTCGTGAGTTCAGCCGTGCAGAGGGCCGACACGAACAGGACGAATTGCAAATCCGGCATCCCGGAATTCTGGATATCCAACGACGGCATGGCCGAGCATTATCGATGGCGACCGGCACGGAGTCAACGGGCACAAAGCTCCCGGTGATGTCACGACTGAAGATGAGGAGTGTCCGATCATGATTACCATTTCGCTGATGGGTCAGCTTCAAGCCGCCGATGGCGAACGGGACCTCGCCTGTGAAGTTCCGTCCCCCATGTCCGTCCGCCGGGTGATCCAGCGGCAGGGCATTCAGTTGCGCCACCTCCTCCAACTCATTCGCGAGAAGAAGGTGCTGGTGACCATCAATAAGAAGATCGCGAGCGAGGACTCACTGGTTCAGGACGGCGATGCGATTCGGCTGGTGGGGCACGACGGCATGGGCGGAACCGGGTTAGGCCCCTCGATGTAACGAGGCTAGCAGGATGCTGAAAAAGACCACCAGCGGCGTTCTCACATCGCTCAGAGGCTCAACGTACCGAAGCGTACGCCTCGCCTCTTCGCTCGCTGCGGCCTTGCTGGACGGCCTTTTTGAGCATCCTGAGGCTATTTTAGCTTCGGTACCTTTAGATGAAATTACAACGGTGTGTGGTGTTTAAACCAACTTTCCCACAGCCTGCCAGAACAGTACAGGGCCGGCGCCCCTCTCGGGGAGCCGGCCCTGTAGTTCTTCATGCGGCGTGACTGAAGCCGGAAAAAACGCGTCATGTACGATCTGCGCCGGACGATCTCCGCTTACTTCTTCCCGAGGATCGCGTCCTTAGCGGCTTTGGCCACGCGGAACTTGACCACACGCTTGGCGGGGATCTTGATGGCCTCACCGGTCTGTGGGTTCCGTCCCATGCGGGCCTTGCGGTTCGCCAATACGAGCTTCCCGATTCCAGGGATCACGAAGACGTTCTTCGCTTCCTTGTAAGCCAAGGCGGCAAAGTCGTCCATGAGCTGGACTGACGCCTTCTTGGTCAACCCGGTCTTCTGGGCCAGGTAATCGGCGATCTGCGACTTGGTCATTGATTTAGCCATAATGAGCAACCTCCTTAAAGAACGAAGATGGTGAAATGCAGTGAACTCGCCCCTCTTGACTCCGCTCAGACTCAATAAATATTCATGAACGAATAGTCGTGTCGCTGGAAGTGGCGAAAACCTGCGGGAGTCTATCCAAGCGCTCCGAGGCTGTCAACCAGAAAAACACAGGCCAGGCGTAGGGAAACGCCTTCACCGGCTTCTTGCAGTTTCGAGACCAGCCAGCGTACAGTACAAACTTGTACCGTATTCGTGAGTCACAATTGCCGGACCCCGAGTCGCTAGCATGGCAAAAGAACTACCGATTCTGCCATCGACCGCCCAACCGGCCGACGCTGCACAGGCAGAGCAGTACCAGTATTCTCGCGTGTTTTGTCAAAAGGAAAACTCACCCCCGCTCCGTTTGCTCTTGGAATTTCTCAAGTCACGTGCTCAGGCTCCGATTACTCCGCCGGACATGGACGAATCCATGTTGGATGAATGGGCCTGGGTCCAAGTGACGCTCGGTTATGATCGCAACCGAAAACCGATCCAGGTGTTTTGTGTCCGGGATCGAGGCACCTACCAAGACGTGTTCGACAAAGAGAAGGAGCTGTTCAGAGCCCTCCTCTCCGCTCACGACGATATCGAAGCAGGACTCGTGCGCGAATACGTGGAGCGCGCGCGGTTTGTGCTCACGACTCGGTTCGCTAAGGATGATATGACCGATGAGGGCTATGACTTCAACGGATGGATCTTGGAGTTCTACCAAGACCAGTGCAACGGAATCGTCCAGATTGATAACCAGGGCTTCTACTCACCCAAAGGCGAGCTCACCGTAGACCTCTCCTTCAAAGAGGAATGAGCCGCCGTGGCTCTAACTCCGCCCGACCCTGCTCCGCTGTATCAAAAAACCGACCACTGGTTCCAACGGGCTACCGCCGCCCTGCTGGGTGAAGTTCCCTGCCGACTCGGATGCACCAGCTGTTGCATCGGCCCCTTTGCCATCACCCTCCTCGACGTCCACACCCTCCAACAGGGACTCGCCGACCTTCCGCCGGATCACCGCCATCGTATCGAACAGCGTGCCATCGAACAGACCGCCGCAATGGAGGCCGCCTTTCCACAACTGACCCACACCGACCTGCTCGACAATTGGTCCGATCGGGAGATCGACCGGTTGGTCACAGAGTTCCACCATCATCCCTGTCCAGCGCTAGAGGCAGACGGACGCTGTGGCGTGTACCATTACCGCCCCCTTGTCTGCCGATCGATGGGCATTCCGACAGAAGATCGCGGCCTGACCCATGGCGCCTGCGAGGTCCAAACATTCATCCCGATTTTGCGGCTCCCCTCCGCATTCCGCGAGGAGGAAGATCGCTTGGCGCGGGAGGAAGCCGCCTCTCTGGAAACGCTTCGTCGGACCACCGGCTCAACAGGAGAGGAAGTATTCCTGCCCTACGGGTTCTTACACCGCGTGACTCGCGAGACATGCGAGAAAAGCGGGACGGGTGAGAAAGTCTGAAGACTGAAGGCTGAGGGCTGAAGTGTTCGGAACTTCGTGTCGCGCTTTTCCCGCCAGTCCCGCCCGTCTCTCTTGAGTCAGACATCGCCGTTGCCACAGCAGCAGACATGACCGATTCGGGCCAGGACCACACCGGATGCTCAAAAGGTTCGTCCAGCAAGGCCGCAGCGAGCGAAGAGGCGAGGCGTACTCCTTTCGGTACGTTGAGCCTCTAAGCGAAGCGAGAACGCTGCTGGCGAACCTTTTCAGCATCCGGCCTAGACAGAGGCTAAAATCCTGTGCTACTGTCACCCCCCTTGGTTGCGGGAGCGCCTGTAGCTCAGCTGGATAGAGCATCAGCCTCCGGAGCTGAGGGCCACAGGTTCAAATCCTGTCAGGCGCACCAGCAAACAGGCAAGGGACAGCAGCCGCACACAGATATCCGCCACACACATACCCGGTGGGCCGTTAGCTCAGTTGGTAGAGCAGCTGACTCTTAATCAGCGGGCCGTAGGTTCGACCCCTACACGGCCCACCACAAATCAACCACTTACACCGCTACATGCCAGTGACTGCCCTGCCGATTGTGCTAAATGTTTCTATAATTCTTTAGAGTAGATAGGATTCCTGTCTTCTAACTAGATCACTCCAAAGCTGATAACCTGTTGATCGTCAAAGAAAAAGTTGGAGACCCCCGCAACATGGAGCTTTTGGAATACGGCTGAAACTTCGCCTAAAAGTCAGCGGGCCATAGGCTTGATCGCGCTACATCCATCATGTTGTTTGTGATGGCCGCTATACTGCCCCACTTAATTTCTGGACAGGTTGTTGAATAGTGTAAACTATCCTGTCTGAAAAGAATTCAGCCCGCTTCGAGTCCCCACTTCTTAAGGGACATCTAACCACACTCGCTCGTGACTCTGGTGAGAGACCTTCGGCTGTCTTCTGCGACGATGGGTCTTGAATAAATTCAGTGGGTTTCCTGCATCCAGCTGACTAAGCCACCTGTCCACAATTTAAGTGGGGCACAACACTATAGTGATCAACCATCCGCGCGCTTCTGTGGGCCTAGAGTTTTCCCATTCACGTCGCTTACAATGCGGTACGCGACGAGGGTGGCATGAAGATCCGGACCATACGCGGACGCATCGTGGTGGCCATCGTATTGGTGGGATGTATCCCGCTGATGATCGGTTTGGTCTTGGCCTATGTGTCAGGGATGCGTTCTCTTCGAGATGTCATTGGGGGAACATTCCAAGCCGTTGCGACGCAAGCTGCCGATCGTGTGACGATGTTAGTGCAAAGCGAGGTGCAAAGCGTGCGCTTGCTTGGCTCGGCTCCACTGCGTGTGCGTCAGCCAGTCGAGGCCGCCAACCGATCCTATCCGATCAATCGCGACAAAGTGCAGGTACTCATCAATGACCGGATGCAGATCTGGGAGAAAGGCCTGGAGAGTGCCGCGCGTCTCTTAAACCCCGAGCTCTCCCGCTTTCTCTTGGAGACAAAGGTCCGTGACGGAGATAAGGTTGTCGGGTTGTTGATCACGGATCAGCATGGAGCGCTCGTGGCTGCGAGTTCTGAGCCGGATCATTTCTATTTTGGGAACGAGCCTTGGTGGGAAACGGTCCGAGCAGGTGGAATCGATCAGGTCTATGTCAGTGGACTGATTCCTGCCCAAGAGGGGTCGTTCAGGACGTCTGAAGAAACCATCGACATCGCGGTCCCGATTCTTGACGACCGGCAGCATACCGTCATCGGCGCCGTCAAAGCGTCCTACCGGTTCGACAGCCTCTTTGCGATGATCAAACAAATTCGGATTGGACAAACCGGCCATGCCATGCTGTTCGATGCCGCGGGGAACCCGCTCGTCTGTCCGATCCTTCCTCGTCAAGCGCACCGCATTCCCAGCCAGCTGATGGCCATGATCGTCTCATCAGAGCCTGGGTGGGGCATCGCGGAGGACGATGGCCACGGGGCGACTGACACCGTGGTGGGGTATGCGCCTGTTCCCGGTCTCAAGCTGCCGGGCAACTCGTGGCATGTCTTTGTCAGGCAACAGCCCGGGGAGAGTTATGCCCCGATTCGGGATCAGCTCAGGAATCTCGCCACGATCGGTGTGGTGATGCTGGGGCTCCTCTGGGCAATCGGACGCTACGTGGCGGCTCGCATTGCTCATCCCATTCGCATGTTGCAAACCGGGATGGATGCCATCAGTCAAGGCACCTATGACCGGCCGCTCAATATTCAAACGGGTGATGAATTTGAGGATCTGGCGGCAACCGTGCATCGGATGGCCGATCGACTCAAAGCGTCTCGAACGGAACTCGAAGGGCTCAACAAGGACTTGGCCCGCCGCGTTGATGAAAAGACCCAAGAGATCACGAAGCATATGCACAGTCTTGAGCTGGCTGAGCGACTCGCCACGTTGGGCAAAGTGGCCAGTGGCATTGCGCACGAAATCAACAATCCTCTCGGGATCATTCTGAATCGGATCGAATGTATGGAGGCCGACGCGACTGGATCGCCGATGCCGGAAGCGGTGCGTCGGGACTTGACGGCGATCAGGTCACAAGCCGAGCGCATCTCGCGAGTCACCAAAAGCATTCTGACTTTTTCGCGAGGGACCGTGTCCACGATGAAGCCGATCGAGGTGAGTTGCATCGTTCGCACCTGTATCGACATGGCAGGGGAACGGGTGTCGGCCTTATCTGTACAGCTCGACTCCGTCCTCGCGACGTCGCTGCCTCCCGTCATGGGCGATCGCGATCGACTGGAGACCGTCATTTTGAATTTGATCAACAATGCCATCGATGCGGTGAGTTCGCTCGGAGCCGACGGCGTCGTGAAGGTTCGAACCACCACGGTGCAGAGAGAGGGGCAATCGTGGGTCGAAGTCACCGTGTCGGATAATGGGCCTGGCATTCCAGCGGAGATCCTCGATCGCGTGTTCGATCCGTTCTTCAGCACCAAACCGGCGGGGCAAGGCACGGGGCTGGGCTTGTTCCTGGCGTACGGAATCGTGTCGGACCATCGCGGGCGGATTGAGGTCAAGAATGGCGAGACGGGGGCGATCTTTTCGGTCGCTTTGCCGATCGTGGGATTCATACCCACCACCCAAGAAGAGGCAGCATGGGAATCGCAGGCAAAATCCTAATTGTCGATGACGAGGAAGAGGCGTTGGAGAATTGCCGGCGGATTTTGAGCCGCGTACCCTACGAGTGTATGGCGGCCTCCGATCCCGGCCAGGCGCTGGAGTTGATGGAGCGGGAACGGCCTGGGCTCGTGCTGACGGACTTGCGGATGCCGAAGCTCGATGGGATCGACGTGCTGACCGCGGCCAAGCGCATGGACCCCGCGGTCCAGGTGGTGCTGTTGACGGCACATGCCACCATCGAGACGGCGGTGATGTCGATGCGCTGCGGAGCCTTTGATTACATCACCAAGCCCTTCACGAGCTCGGAGCTCGTGCAAGTGGTGCGTCGTGCGTTCGAGGCCGACGCGTCCACCGCCGACTCGGGTGCGCCCCCACATAGCGCCACACCATCGGAACGATCATCGCCGCGATCACAGGGCGGAGCGGTGCAGATTGTTGGGCACAGTGCCGTGATGAAACAAGTCCTGGGCCTGATCGCGAAAGTGGCGCCTACGGATTCGAACGTGCTTGTCTATGGGGAAAGCGGGACAGGGAAGGAATTAGTGGCTCGATCGATTCACCATGCGAGTCGTCGCGCCGACCGCCCCTTCATTCCTGTGGATTGTGTCTCGTTGCACGATTCCTTGTTGGAGTCCGAACTCTTCGGCCATGAGCGGGGAGCCTTTACCGGGGCGCATACCGCGAAACCCGGTCTCTTTGAAATGGCGGAGGGCGGGACGGTCTTTCTCGATGAAGTCAGCGGGATGAGTCAGAATCTTCAGGCGCGGCTGCTGCGTGTGTTGCAAGAGCGACAGGTGCGGCGTGTGGGTGGGACGCGATTCGTGGATATAGATGTCCGGGTCATCGCGGCGTCCAATCAGGATCTCGAAGGATTGTGCCGGCGGAGCGCATTCCGCGAAGACCTCTATTATCGCCTGAACGTATTCCCCATCGCGCTCCCACCGCTTAGGGCCCGTGAGGGAGATATTCTGCTGTTGGCGAATGAATTTCTGACACGATTTGTGCTGCGGGTTCGACCCGAGGTCGGCTCCTGTCCAATGATCGATCCCTCTGCGGCGAACGTGCTCATGCAGTACCCCTGGCCGGGAAACGTCAGAGAATTGCAGAATGTCATGGAACGCGCTGCGGTGTTGGTCGAGGGGGCCACCGTAATGAGCGCACATCTTCCCGAGCGTCTGCAGGCACTGGTCGAAAAAGACGCCACACAATCAGACGCCGCCTCATTCAAGCTGGCCAAGCAGCAAGCAGTCGAATCCTTCGAGCGGACGTTTCTCATGGATCTGCTCAAGCGCAACGACGGACATATGAGCCGCGCAGCTCGAGAGGCGGGCGTGGACCGCAAGACGATCGAACGGATGGTCAAGAAACATGGGTTACGAGATGCGTTGTGACGAGAGAGCCTATAAGTCTTTTCCGCTTATCCACCCTCACGCCAGCTGATTTCGTCCAAGCCGTATCCTGCCAGACATGGGGCGGCAACGCCCCATTTGATTTGCTTTCCGAGACAAGCCGACACTTCTAGAACATCAATCGGTTGTAAGTAAGACGCTCTGCTGATGGGGCATCAGTGCCCCACTGTCATGGTCGCTCCGTATCAGACACACCACAATTCCCAGCAAATTTGGACATCCTTTGACGTGGAATGGCACGGAACGAGACTTGCTGTACGTTACGCCCATTTATGGGTGAGGGATTCGTGTGTGGTGTGAAAGTCATCGCTGTTAGCAGACTCCGATTGCGCCAGGAAATGGATATTCGAAGGAACCGTATAGTGATCGATTGAAGGAGGAGGCTGAACGTATGGGTGCATCAATGAAGTGGGTGGGGGCGGGAATATTGGGGCTTGTGACCTGTCTCTGGTTTGCCGAGGCGCCGCCTGCGTTTGCGGCAATGTCGCACGACGTGCATGTTGCAGTGGATCCCGCTATCGATGTGGCGACACCGGTGAATGCGCAGGCGGGTCCGATGCTGATGGACAAGATGTCGAAGGCCATCGAGCAAATCGAGCGACAGGTGCAGAGCAAAGGGCCGTTCCAGGGAGCCGGAGCCCATGCGATGCAGCAAGGTGTGCTGCTCGTCGCGGAAGACCCGGATAAGGTAAAGGTCACGCAAGGCGCTCGCTGCCCGGCACAAGCTCCCGTCCGCGCCTATGACATCACGGCAATCAATGTGGAGATCACGGTCAACCGGTTTGGGGATTTCTACCCAGGCTACATGTACGTGTTGACGGAAAATGTGGCGGGTGTGAGGGAGGAAGAAGCGAAAAACCTGGCCGCGCGGGACAGTGACGACCCGACGTTTGCCGGCGGCGCAGTGTCAAACGGTTTGCAGGGCGATTTGATCCAACCGTTGGTCATTCGGGCGAACCAAGGGGATTGTCTCCGGATCACCTTACGAAATGAGATTACAGAAGAACCGACCAACATGATCGTGAACGGATCGCAGATGCTCGTCGCCAGCACGGGCAAGCCGTCGACCGCCAATAATCCCGATGCGTTGGTACCATCCGGAAAGAGCGGCGAATTCGAATGGTACATCCCCATCGATCTGCAGGAAGGCGGGCGCGCGTTCCACAGCCATGCGACCAGGGATCAGTATTCCAGGGGCATGTTGGGGTCTGTCGTGGTCGAGCAGCGCGGGTCTCGCTTCCTGAGCCCCTTTACAGCTGAGGAGATGAAAAGCGGGTGGGAGGCCATGATTGATCTCGCGAACGGCTCAGACTTCCGCGAATTTGTCATTTTCTATCATGAGGCCGGAGACGAGACATTTCGGCTGTTGAATCGCAAGGGCGACATGTTACCGCAGCGCGATCCACACACGGACACCTACCGGCCGGCAGCCCGCTTGCTCAACTATCGCAGTGAACCACACGGCACGAGACTTGAGCTGCAGGCGCACCTCGTCGGGTTTGCCGATGAGTCGCAGGGCTATGGGTCCTATACGTTCGGCGATCCTGCGACCACGATTCCCCGCTCATATTTGGGAGACCCGGCCAAGTTCCGGATGATCGGTGGGTCTGAGATCGTGCACTCGCACCATCTGCATGGCGGTTCGATCCGTTGGGCTAGACAGCCGGGGACGAGCAAGCTCGATCCGACCTTGTCCAAGAATGGCCCCGTGAAGTTTCCGCCGATCAGCGATACGTCGGATCGGCTGGATGTACAGTCTATCGGTCCATCGGAGATTTACGATGAGGTGACCGAAGGCGGGTCCGGCGGATTGCAGGCCTTGGCTGGTGAGTTCGTGTTTCACTGCCACATCCCACAACATTATGTGACGGGAATGTGGGGATTCTGGCGCGTGTACAACACGTTGCAGGAACCTGGGTCTCAGACAGACGTCATGAAGCCTCTGGTTGAACTGCCTGATCGCAAGGGGAAGGTCAAGCTCGCGGTCAGCTCGGACAAGCTGGTCGGCACGACTGTGGATTGGTACGGCGGGAAGAAGTACGAGATCACTAAGGACAAAACCGACTGGAAAGCGAATCCGGTCAAGGTCTCGATCAAGGATTGGATCGAGTATATGCTGCCGCCACAAGGGTTGCCTGGCAAGACGGAAGATCAAGTGAAGCAGGCCCAGGCGCATGACGCAACGGTTGTGAACTGGAAGTGGGACGGCATGCAGGCACTCAACGAACCGGAGACGCCGCACAAGTGGGCGGACTACGAGTCTCCGACCCCTCTGAAGCGTCCGGCGATTACCTTCGATCCGCAAACCGGGAAACTGGCGTTCCCCTGGCTCCGTCCGCATCTCGGGAAGCGGCCTCCGTTTGCACCGAATCATGGAGGAGCACCGTGGTTGGAACCCTTCCGTGTACGCGAAGATGGAACGAGAAGTACGGAGCAGGCCAAGCCAGGCGAGCAGGGGCCGTGGAGTCTCTGTCCGGAGAATTCTCCACGCAAGTTCTACACGATTCATTCCATTACGCTGCCGATTACCCTCAAGCCGGAAACACTAAAATCCGCTGCGATTGTCGACCCGATCGGAATGATTTTTGTGTTGCACGAGGAAGAGGCCGAAGTTCGCAAGAATCCCAAAAAGCAGCTTCCGTTGGTCATTCGCGGAAATGTGTACGATTGTGTCGACATCATTTTCAAGAACGAAATACCGGACGATGCGCGGACGGGATGGGCGAACAAGATCAATCTTCATCCTCACTTCTTCCAATTCGATACCAGCGCGTCTGATGGCCCAACGATCGGATTTTCGTACGACATGTCGTTGCGCGCCTTCACCATGCTGAAGGATCCCGAGCCCGACAAGGGGATGCCCCTGCCGGGAAACACGGTGCTGACGGCGGATACGAAAGCCGGCGCGCGCAGCATCACTGTGAGCGATCCGTCTAAGTTCCATGTGAACATTGAACTGGGCGTAGGGATGGACGATCCAAAATACTTCGAAGTGGCGCGGATCAAAACCATCAACGGAAAGACCATCACGTTCGATGCACCGTTGAAATACGCGCATAAGAAGAACGATATTGCCAGCGTCGAATTCATCCGCGAGCGCTGGTATGTCGATGCTGATTTCGGCACGGTTTTCTGGCACGACCATGTCTTCGGAACCGATACCTGGGGCCATGGCCTCTTCTCGGCCTTCATCACCGAGCCACCTCGCTCGACCTATCACGACCCATTCACCGGGAAAGAAATCCGGAGCGGTCCCATTGCGGATATCCATACCTTGGAGCCGGTCTCCGCCCAGATCCGTGGCAGTTTCCGCGAAGTCATGATGCATATCATGGACAGCAATGCGCGGACGGCGGAACTGATCACCACCGATAATCCGCAAGCGAAAATGGGGGCGGTCACCGTCGAAGGGCCGCTGTCTCATCAGTTTCCTGAGCGTATCAATAAGTCGCCGATGTGGTTTTTGAACGGCGGCGAAGCCACCACTGGAAGCGGCTACAGCATGCGCGTGGAGCCGTTGAGCGTGCGCTTAGCCAGCAATCCTGACCCCTCGAAACTCTTTGTATCCGGTATTCACGGCGATCCGGGCACTCCGTTGTTGCGGGCCTATCTCGGCGATCCGATTCTGGTGCGTGCCCTGGTAGGCTCTGCAAACGAAGTGCATACCTGGCACGTGACGGGCCATTGGTTCCCGATGGAACGGTATGCAACTACCGCCATGCCGCGGAGCACGATTCACTTGGCGATCGGGGAGCGTTACGATCCGGCGATTCCAGCCGCAGGTGGTCCGCAAAAACAGGCCGGCGACTATCTCTACTATAGTGGCCGCGCCTCTCACTTTGCGGAGGGCAGTTGGGGACTCTTCCGGGTCTTCGATGAACTGCAGGGGGATCTGAAGCCCTTGCCGAGCCGCGAGCAGATCCAAAAGTCTGCACCGTCCGTCTGTCCGGCAGATGCACCTGTGAAGAACTTCAACGTCTCCGCGATCGATCAGAACATCCGGTACCACGAAGGTACGCCGGGAACAATGGAAGTCGATCTGGAGAGGAAAATGGTCTTCGGAAACGAGCAGGGCAAGATGTACGTGCTCGACGGTGATCGTGGCCGGGTCAAGGCCGGGGAACTCAGGCCGAGCCCACTGACCTTGCACGTGAACGTCGGTGATTGCATGAAGATCAATCTGAAAAATGAGATGACCAAGGAACGGGCCGGATTCCACGTCGATATGATGGCGTTCGATCCGAAAGATTCGTTCGGCGCCAATGTCGGCAATAATCCAGGCGACCAAACGATCGGTCCCGGGCAGAGCAAAACGTATACATATTATGCCCATCCTGAGTACGGAGAACTGGCTGCCCTCATTCAAGATTGGGGGAACGTGGTGGAGAATCCACGTAACGGCTTGTTTGGTTCCATTATCGTTGGTCCAAAGGGATCACGCTACCGCGATCCGATGACGGGCGACGACATCACGATGAAGAGTAGTTGGCGTGCAGATGTACTCGTGGATCGGACGATCCCCGGGAATGACAATCGGAAGAACTACCGTGATTTCTCGTTGATGTTCCAGGACGAGGATAACCAGACGGGTGTGAGCTTCATGCCATATCTCCAGCAGGTGGCCGGCATCACGGCCGTGAATTACCGGTCCGAACCGACCGCCTGGCGGATAGAAAAGGGCTGTGAAGTGTCGGAGATCTTCAGCTGCGCAAAAGCCGGGGATACACCCTCGACGCCGCTGCTGCAGGCACATGTCGGAGATCCGGTGGCCATTCACGTGCTGGGCGCGTTCAGCGAGCAGGTTCAGCTGTTCACCGTCGACGGCCACGAATGGCCGCATGAGCCGTATATGCAGGGCGCGGATCAAGTCAGCACCATGGAGTTCGGCGGATCTGAGGTCATCAACGCCTATCTTACAGGCGGCGCTGGAGGTCCGAACAAGATCGTCGGCGACTATCTGTGGCAGAACCAACGGCCGGCGTTTGCCAACGCTGGGCAATGGGGACTCTTCAAGGTCATGCCGATTGACGATCAACGGATTCTACCGTTGATGCCACAAGTTCCGTCGCGCAAGACGGCGGAGCAGGAGAATGACGGCGGGGCTGTTTCGCTGACGTCGACGGTTGGACAGTAAGAACGACGATGGCGGCGTCTCGTTGAAGAAACGAAGGTGCCGCCGTGACGAGTACGGGGCTGTTACAATTATCCGGCGACCACGGGGGAGCATTCATGCTCCCCCGTCCATTGTTCTTTAATATAATATAAATGGTGAACATGACGGTGTATGCCTGTCGCGTTATGTCTTCGATCTGTTGCTCGATCGTTCTGACCGTGTTCCTGGGTGGCTCGATCACAGCCTGGGCGTACGAAGAAACGCCGGTATTGAACGGTGGCACGGTAACTGGAACCGTGCAGTTTTCCGGCGAACTTCCGCTGCCCATGTCCTTCGAGCTTCGCCGATTTCCTGACCCGGTCTATTGCGGAGCGTTGTCCGACGGGTCCGGGTACCGGCTGCTCCGAACAGTCGCGGTCGGAAGTCAGCAAGGTTTAAAAGATGTGATCGTGACGGTCGAAGGTGTTGAGAAAGGCAAACCGTTCGGATTTACGGAAACGAAACTGGAGGCGAATATCTGTCAGTTCGTCCCGTTCGTATCGGTCATGCGGGAACATCATCGATTGACAGTGACAAACCTGGACCCGGTCTCGCACGATTTGCAGATCTATGAACGGGACCGCGAGCACGTGTTCATCATGTTCCACCGGCCGGCTCTTACCAAGTCCGGGACAAGCGATGTCGTCCGATTTACAGGGAACCGACGCGACATCAGCATGCAATGTGGCATGCATCCCTTCATGCAGGGACATGGGCTTGCCGTCGAAAATCCGTATTACGCGATCACCGGCTTAGAGGGGAGTTTTGAGATCAAGGATCTGCCGGCCGGCACGTATCGGATCAAGGCCTGGCATCCGACCCTGG
>JBGPVY010000007.1:0-24965 GCA_041491905.1 Nitrospiraceae bacterium
ATGCGTGCGGGCGGCATGTGTGGCTTGATAGGTGTCCAGTGCCGTGAGCGTTCGGTGCTCGATTTCCGCGATGGCCTTCAGGCTGATGGTCTGCTCTGCAGTGTCTTGATGTTCGATGATGTGGTGCATGTGGGTCTGCATGTCGGAGAGGCTGCGGAGCATCTCCGACGCCGTGATGACGCCGGGAATGGTGATCCGCTGATGGCGTTCGACGTAGCTGTTCACACGGGAGAGATAGAAAAACGATGCGCCGAGACTCCCGATGAGCAGGATGAGGATAAGGCTGAACGAAAGCGCGAGCTTCTTGCCGATGGAGAGGCGACTGAGCCAACTGGCAGGCATGGTGTAGCCTAGCACAGCGCACGGAAAGGTGTCAGCCGTACGGCTTGTCTTCAGCCCGCATTACTCATGACGGTTGGTCGTTCACAATGACCCCATCTCTTTTGCCCACGGTGCAAAGTCAAGCAATGACCGCACGCCTCGCCCCTGCAGGATGCTCAAAAAGTTCGTCCAGCAAGGCCGCAGCGAGTGAAGGTCCGAGGCGTACCCTCTGGGTACGTTGAGGGTCTGAACGATGCGAGAACGCCGCTGGCGGACTTTTTCAGCTTCCTGCTAGTGAAGGACACAGATTGCGGCTGGTTCATTGTCTCGTTTGCGTTCATTTCACATGCTGCAGCCGGAGATCGTCGAAGTATGTGACCGCATCGGATTTAGTCCAAAGCCCGATCATCCCGTCGTGGAACGTCTTGTCACAGAGATCGAAGACCTGCTTGTCGTCATAGAAGATGTTTACGCGACAGCCTTGATGAGTGACCCGCAGTGTGTGCCAGTGCCTCACGTCAATCGTCTGGTCGAAGTTTTGTAACAGGTGTCGAACGCCTTTCTCGACCCGATACACTCGAATATTTTGTTCCAACGGGTTGGCCCTTGCCAGATAGTAATTTCGATCATCGGCCGCTCGCCAAATCAGACCACCACCCATGTCTGCCTGTCCCTGTATCGGCAAGAACGACACTTCAAGATTAAGATCAGAGGCGATGACTTCCTTGAGCAGCACCACTTTGTAGGCATGTTCGGCTCCCTTGGCCATCACTTGGGCGAACACATGCGGCGGACTCTTGGCTCGATCAGTCGCGAGGACGTGCCAATCGCCCGCGGTCCGTCCATCAAACAACGTTCCAATTGAGAATTCGCTGGGAAGGGTGCCTGGCTGCTCACGATCAAAGTTCCACACAAGCGCAGGAGAGGCGGTCTCTGCCTGGGCGACCACCGCCCCGAGGACCAGTTGAAGGGAGGCTATGAAACTCACGACAATCAGCGTCGGCGGATTCATATAAGTTACTTCCAGGTCACTTCTTCCCAACAGAGATGGACAAAAGTTTCAAATGGGGGAAAGTTGTTGGTGTTTTGTTCCTTCGACCGGACCCAGAGATCGATTTCCATTCCGGCTGGATCGGTTTCCCCTCCGGGCAGCATTCTCTTCACGGGATAGTGAACCTCATGGGTCTTGGGATCGCGGGACCGTTCCATTACCATGAAGTGGGCATCGTAGTCCTTGTAGAGAACCTGATCGTTCTTGTGCATCGTGGCCTTGCCCCAGCCAGCAAGATACAGCCACGTTTTTGGGTACAGCGGATCGCCGTTTCCGGAGTCACCATGTTCATAAACTCTAGTCGCGATGCCTCCATCCTGGAACGGAGCTTTCGCGGCAAACCGGTCAAAGACGATCCGATACCGGTCGGCGCCCTCGATAAATTCAGCGATGACCTGGCCACTGTTCGTGAGTTCGTTCACCTCGATGTCGATGGAGCCTTGCACCGGTATCAGGTGTTTGCCGGCGTAATCAAGGTGGTCCCATGGAGGCGTGTCTCGCATACTCCCCACGAGGGCCGCTTCGCCACCCTTGAGGCGGAACGTACCACTATAAAATGGATGTTCGGTCGCTTTGAAGATGCGAGTGCCTTCCGCCCCTTTTGGGGTGCCAAATAGAGCTTCCTCCCCGTAAATAGAGGATGTCAGAACACTTGACCCTGCTAACAACAGAATGGATACAAGAAGGCTTGCTATACGTGTCATCGTCCACCTCCTTCTAAGTGTAAAGGCCAATCGTCCAATTGCAGGAGGGCAGTCAGGAGTAATTCGGGCATCGACCATTTAACCACCAACTCACGCTCAATGGTCACGGAATCGAGCGTTCCTTTGGCCTCTTTTTCTGATTCCTTCCCGGTGGCCCAACCAGGTATTGTGACAGCGCTGGTCAGTCCTAGGAACCGAGCGATTGTCGTAAACCATGTCATAGATGTCCTCCCTTCCTGAGTCCTGCTCCTACATTTACGGTAACACTTGTTGCATGAGCATGCAACATAGTACAATGCCTACGAAATGACCTGGTTCGTCTTTTCATATTCCTTAACATCCCAACGCGGATCCAGCGCGCGGGTTGGATTCTGGCGTCGCCTGCAGCAATTAGGGACGCTGACTCTGAAGAATGGGCTTCATGTGCTTCCCGATCGCGAGGAATGTCTGGAGGCGTTCCAATGGCTCGCGCAGGAGGTCCAAGAGGTGAAGGGCGAGGCCACGGTCATGCGAGTCGACCGCTTTGAAGGCATGACCGATGCGCAACTCATTGAGTTGTTTCATGCCGGGTGCCGGAAGAAGTACGAACAGCTCGATCGGCAGGTGGCAGTTCTAGGGAAGCGGCTTCAGGCGACAGCAAAAAAGAAGGATGCGACGTCCATCGGACGAATCTTCAAAAAACTGCAGCGGCAGTGGGAGGAGATCGCTCGTATCGATTTTTTTGATTCGCCTTATGGCGGGCAGGTGACCTTGCGGCTTCGTCAACTGAGACAAGCCTTCGCCCCGGAGCAACCGTCCGCTCCCAAGCTGCCCGCTGCAGCAATTGCTGTCTATCGGGACCGAACATGGGTCACTCGTCCGCGCCCCCATGTGGATCGTCTGGCCTGTGCGTGGTTCATCCGACGGTTTATTAATCCGAAGGCGGTCATCCGATACTCCGCTCAACCTCAGGGCGATGAGGTTCGCTTCGACATACGAGGCGCGGATTTCGGTCACCATGGCAATCTCTGTACCTTTGAAACGATGGTACATCGATTCGGGCTATCGGACCCCGCCTTGCCGGCGATGGGCGAGATCGTCCATGAAATTGATATTCGCGATGGCGCCTATTTGCGGCCCGAAACGTCGGGCATTGATGTGATTCTCAAAGGCTGGCTGCTCGAAAAGCTTTCCGATCAAGAACTGGAGAGCCATGGCCTGGTCCTCTTTCAAGGGCTCTATGCGAGCTTGTCTCGCCAAGCACGATCTGGAGGTACCAAGACTTGATCTTGATAGGTCTGACACTTCCTGCGCTCCAATCGCCACATGATGAGGCATGCTCTCGTGTGTGTTCCTTTTTGGGCCAACTTCGCGGCGGATCAAGGCGACTTCAGCAATCGTTCTCCTGTCGCGGTCATATAGAGTGCCCAGTACGATCTCGAGGGAGGAAGGCATGTGGAAAGAATTCCTGCTGCTGATTGGGATTGCCGTCTCTTTCTGGTGTCCCGTTGCAGGTCATGCGTCCGCCCTACCAGCTGACCGGCCCCCCTCGGTGCTCAGTCTGGCGGAGGCGATTCAATTTGGCCTTGATCAGTATCCTGCGATCCGGACAGCCGTCGCGCGCGTTTCGGCCGCCCGGTCCGGCGTGGATCTCAGCCTCACGGCGTACCTGCCCCGGCTCGAGATGGGGTATCAAGCGAATCGTGGCACCTTTAACAATGTCTCCGGCATCGGGTTCTTTAATCCGTTTACGCAACCCATTTCCGGCCCTGATCTTGGCACACGGTCCTATTCCAGTGCGTGGGGCAGTAGTGCCGGAGCCGGGGCGGCCTGGGAACCCTTTGATTTCGGGTTGCGGGCGGCGAATGTCGAGGCGGCGCGATCGGTGGAACGTCAAGCCCAGGCTGACCTAGGGTTGACGCAGCTGCAGGTAGCCGCAGGCGTCGGTGACGCGTTTCTCATATTGGTGGCGGCCCAAGAGACCGTACAGGCGATGACGGCCGATGTCGAGCGCCGTCAAGTCTTTGCCGATACGGCCGGCGTGCTGGTCAAAAATCGCCTTCGCCCCGGGGTAGAAGCCTCCCGGGCAAATGCCGAACTGGCGGGAGCGCGCACGCAACTGATTCAGGCGGAGCAGAACCAGGAAATTGCTCGGGCACGGCTCGCGGAAGTTTTAGGGGTTGCGGGTGAACGTGTGGACATCCAACCCGCTCCCTTGTTGGACCTGCCTCGATCTGCGTCGTTACAAGAGACACCTCTGACGGCACATCCCTTGGCGAAGACACAGGAGGCGACCATTGATGTCTTTCGGCGGCGTAAGGAAGCTTGGGATCGGGCGTGGGTTCCGAAAGTAATCTTGCAAGCGGGGTTATTTAGCCGCGGGAGCGGGTGGGACGCACGAGGGAATCATGCGGGTGGGTTTGAAGGCTTAGCGCCGGATGTCCCCAATTACGCCGGAGGGCTCACGTTCACCTTTTCGCTGTTCGACGTAGTCTCCATCCGTGCCAATCGTTCGGCCGAGGAACAACATGAACAAGCGGAACGGGCTCGGTACGATCAAGTCTTACAAGAGCTTCGCGGGGCGAATGCCCGAGCACGAGCTACGGTGGACGGGGCGCGTCGTGTGGCGGAGAACACCCCCATCCAAGTCGATGCGGCGCGCCAGACTGAGGGCCAAGCCCGCGCTCGCTATCAATCTGGATTGGCCAATGTGGTTGAGGTCGCTGACGCGCAACGCTTGCTGGTGCAGGCGAACATCGATGATGCCCTCGCACGCCTCGGCGTGTGGCACTCGCTCTTGGGGTCATCCACCGCCTTAGGTAACCTGCAACCCTTCTTAGAGCTCCTTCAACTGTCGACCGAGGGAGGCCGTTAATTCCATGTGGTTGACCCTGACCGCCATGCGCCGGCCGATCACGATCATGGTCGCGGTCGCGGCCATTGCATTGTGTTCCATTTTAGCCGTGCAGCGTATGCGCATTGATATCTTCCCGGAGCTGGGGCAACCCGCCATTTATGTCGCCCAGCCATACGGCGGTATGGAACCCTCTCAAATGGAGGGGCACCTCGTCTCCTTCTATGAGTATCACTTTTTGTACATCACAGGCATTGAGCATGTCGAATCGAAATCCATTCAAGGCGCCTCGCTCATCAAACTCTTTTTCCATCCCGGCACCGAGATGAGTCAGGCCTTGGCGGAGACCGTTTCATATATTGATCGGTCTCGGGCCTTCATGCCTCCGGGCACCCTCCCGCCCTTCGTCGTCCGCCTGGATGCTGGGAGCGTGCCTGTCGGGTATCTGGTTTTTCAAAGCGAATCTCGCAGCCCCATCGAGATCCAGGACCTAGCGCTGTTCCGAGTCCGTCCGATCTTCTCCACACTCCCCGGAGTCTCAGCGCCCCCTCCGTTTGGCGGTAACGCCCGAAGCGTTATCATTCATGTCGACCCCGATCGGTTGCGGTCGTATCAAATGTCGCCCGAAGAAGTCGTGCAAGCCATCAACCGGGGAAACGTCGTGTCGCCCGCGGGGAACGTTCGGATCAAAGATCTGACGACCATTACCTCGATGGATGCCGTCGTTTCGCAGATTCAGGAGCTCATGGATCTGCCCATCCGGACGGGATCGGGACCGAGCGTATATTTGCGAGACATCGGGCGGGTAGAGAACGGCGCGGATATTTTGACGGGGTATGCGCTTGTGAATGGACGCCGGGCCATCTACATTCCAGTAATCAAGCGCGCCGATGCGTCCACACTGGCGGTCATCAATCGCGTCAAAGAGTCCCTCCCCAAGTTCCAGGCGGTGGTTCCCGATGACGTCTCCATCAGCCTGGAGTTTGATCAGTCCGGCTATGTCAAAAATTCGGTGAAATCGCTGGGTATTGAGATTCTCTTGGGCGCGGTATTCACGGGGCTCATGGTGCTCCTTTTTTTGCGCAGTTGGCAGAGCGCCGTGATTGTCCTGCTGACCATTCCCTTTGCCCTGCTGTCGTCACTCGTGGGCCTCTGGGCCGTCGGCCAAACGATCAATATCATGACCCTCGGTGGTCTGGCGTTGGCAGTGGGCGTCCTCGTAGACGAATCAACCGTGGCCATTGAAAACATTCATGCCCATTTAGCGGAAAGAATCGAGACCGCCCGCGCAGTCCTCAGCTCAGCCGTCGAGACCGCCGTGCCCCGTTTTGTGTCGATGCTCAGCGTGCTCGCAGTCTTGATCCCCTCCTTTTTCATGGTCGGAGTGGGCAAGGCCTTATTTGTACCGTTGGCCCTGGCCGTGGCGTTTGCCATGGCCGCCTCCTATCTGCTGGCAAGCACCTTTGTGCCGATCATGGCGACCTGGCTCTTGGACCATCGATCGCCTGCAGAGCACCGGGAGGGGTTCTTCGAACGATTCCATCAGCGGTATGGGAGGCTGCTCGAGCGGCTCCTGCCTCATCGCAAACTCCTCGTGATCAGCTATCTGCTGACCGTCGTTTTCTTGATTGTCATCCTCGTGCGAGTGCCCGGGACCGAGATGTTTCCGACCGTCGATCTGGGGCAGTTTCAGCTCCGGCTTCGGGCACCGGATGGGACCCGGATTGAGCGCACGGAAGTATTGGCCAAAGAGGTGCTCAAGGCGATTCAAGAAGAGGTAAGTCCGGAGAATGTGGCCGTCACCATGGGCTATGTCGGAACTGTTCCGCCGAATTATCCAGTCAATCTCCTGTACTTGTGGACCAGCGGGCCACATGAAGCGGTACTGCGGGTGGCATTACAACCGGAGGCCAAGATCTCGGTAGAGGAGCTCAAAGAACGCCTGCGGAAAAAACTCCCGGAGCGGTTGCCGGGCACCATGTATTCTTTCGAGGCGGGGGATATCGTCAGTCAAGTTCTCAGCATGGGCTCACCGACACCGATTGAAGTCACCATGGCGAGCCCGAAGATGGATGCGAATATTGCCATGGCCAAGAAGCTCATGGTGAAGCTGCTGGAGCTGCCCACGCTACGGGATTTGCAGTTCGGACAGCCCTTGGAATATCCCACCATCAAAGTAAAGTTGGATCGAGTCCGCGCAGGACAGTTGGGGGTAACGGCTTCGGATGTCGCCAAGTCCCTCGTCTCTGCGACTTCTTCTAGTCGCTTCGTGCAGCCGATATACTGGCGTGACCCCTCGTCAGGCATCGCCTATCAAGTGCAGGTCGAAATTCCCCAGGCAGACATGGCTTCCTTCGAAGATCTGCGCAATGTACCCGTGATGCCGAGCTCTCCAAATGGCAGCTCCCGGGTGTACCTGGGTGATGTCAGCCAGATCAGTTCAGGCACGATGCTGGGCGAGTATGACCGGTACAATATGCAGCGGATGATTACGATTACGGCCAATGTCTCGGGAGAGGACTTGGGACGTGCGGGCGACCGGGTATCCCAGGCAATTGCCACTCTTGGGGAACTCCCGAAGGGGATGATGATCACGCTACGAGGCCAAGTAGCACCGATGCGGGAGACCTTAGCCGGGCTCCGCACCGGCCTTGGCCTCACCATCATCGTCATTCTCCTGCTGCTCGCGGCGAACTTTCAATCGTTCCGAAACGCCATCATTGTGCTCTCCACGTTGCCTGCCGCCATTCTCGGTGTGCTTCTGGCTTTGCTGGCGACCAAGACGACCCTCAATGTCCAATCGCTTCTCGGTGCCATTATGGCCATGGGTGTGGCGGTTGCGAATGCGATTCTCCTCGTGACCTTTGCCCATTCCCGACGGATGGCCGGTCGTGCCGCGGAGCAGGCGGCTCGGGAAGGTGCACAAGGAAGGCTGCGGCCCATCCTCATGACGAGTTGCGCCATGATCGTCGGGATGCTCCCCATGGCGTTGGGTATTGAATCGGGAGGTGAGCAAACGGCTCCCCTTGGACGAGCGGTGATTGGTGGACTACTGGCGGCGACGGTAGCGAGCTTGACCATCTTACCGTGTGTCTTCGCGTGGGTACAGGGCGGGACGGCGGCCCGGTCGCCGTCCCTAGATCCTGATGATCCGGAACGTACGCAGGAGCATGCCGCTTCAAGCAGTTAAGCCGATGCACACACGACGGCGCCAAATGATGCTGGGCATGTTCCTTGTCGCCGTGTGTGTCGCCCTTGTTGTCATCGTGAGTACGTGGCATCGAGTGGACTCGGCCAAACACGAGAGCCAGTCCACCCCCACATCCCAGCAACCAACGATATCTGGTCCACCGCGGGTAGAGGTTGTTCCTGTGCTGAGGCGCACATTGGACCGGAAAGCGCGCCTGCCCGGCGAGCTCCAGCCGTATTTGAGCGTCGATCTCTATCCCAAGGTCTCAGGCATTCTCAGCTGGATTGGCGTGGATCGTGGCTCGGAGGTCAAGCAAGGCCAACGCTTAGCTCGTCTCTGGGCACCTGAATTAAAGGCGCAACGGGATGAAGCTGAGGCCAAACTCCTTTCCGACACACTCACCTACGAGAATCTTAAGAACGCCGCTGCTACGCCCGGTGTCGTGGCTCCCAATGATCTTGATGTTGCGCAGAAGACCGTGGAGGCGGATCGGGCACGAGTTCAGTCCTTCAGAAAGATGGAAGAATACCTCTTGATCGTCGCGCCCTTTGATGGGCGGATTACGGAACGCCACGCGCACCCTGGAGCGTTGCTCGGCCCTGCGCAAGCCGCAGGCGCCGGAAATCATCCGATGCTCCGGCTCGAACAAGTCGCGCGCCTCCGGCTCATGGTCCCGGTGCCAGAGCATTACACCGGCGACATTCGCGAAGGCATGCAGGTGAGTTTTACGGTCCCTGCCTATCCCGGGGAAATTTTCAGTGGAGTGATCAGTCGCATCGCTCGGTCCATCGATATGAAAACCCGGACGATGCCCGTGGAACTCGATGTTGACAATACCAGTCGTCGACTGGCCCCCGGGATGTTTCCAGAGGTCCAATGGGAGATTCACCGCTTACATCCGACGTTCTTTGTCCCATTGGGAGCGGTAGTCACGACCACCGAGCAGACCTTTGTCATCCGAGTCAACAACAACAAAGCTGAGTGGGTTGCTGTGAAGCGAGGGGAATCACTCGAGAATGTGGTCGAAGTCTTCGGTGATCTGAAAGAAGACGATCAAATAGTCCTCCGTGCGACGGATGAATTACGAGCAGGTACGGAGATTGTTCCTCAGCAAGCCAAGTCGGCCAAGTCTTCCTAAATTCACCGGCACCGATGCCGTCTTGATAGGATGGTTTATTGAAACCGTCTGTTTGCTTCCGTACCTCAAGCAATGAATTCCGAGAAGTGCAGTGAAAGATTCCGAAGCTTACGAGAAGCTTGAGGGTTGTAATCTACCTCGTTATCATCCTCTCTTAGCATGGACGTCAACTTCTTTGGATACCAATAAGGGCAGAGTTGATTTGTCCACGGATGAGTGTAGCAAGTAGTTCTGGTTAACCTGTGATGACGGTCCTGTTGCTCTCGCGTGAGGGGTTATCGCATGACAATCTTCCCGCTCCTGTCCCAATACCAGAAGACGGACAGATTCGGATAGATGGCATTGATGGCATTCTGGCCTGCAACGGTAAACTGACAGCCGACGGCGACCAACCAGTTTTGAGAAAAGTTCCATTGAAGCGCAGGCTCCACACCGATAATCGTAAAGCCATTTCTCTGCCCTGCGTTGACCTGGTGTCCGTCTGCCCGCCAAGTGAGTCCGTGCAAGGTGCTGACTTCGATGTTGTACCCGAACCCGGTCTGGTCATTGAGTATGTGCTCGAAGATCAAGCGCGTGTTGACCAAGTCGCCGGTGTAGGTGTTCCTCCCGCCGTTCTCTCCGGGCGCGGCGTAGGTATAGAACACGGCTGCGCTGATGCGAATGGGTTGGAGGATCTTTCGCGTCATGAGTCCTTGCGTCAGCCCATATTCGCCAAATCGCGTACTGGGAA
Organism: Nitrospiraceae bacterium; assembly: GCA_041491905.1. Taxonomy (GTDB): domain Bacteria; phylum Nitrospirota; class Nitrospiria; order Nitrospirales; family Nitrospiraceae; genus Palsa-1315. Next base: position 9,968 of record JBGPVY010000007.1, read on the forward strand.
GTCGTCCGAGTGGCGAAAACCCGCCGGGAGGCTTCTCTGCATCGGCCCAACGGCTGGTGGGTAACACTAGCTGCGTGAAATGGGTAAGGGAAGGGCGCCAGCCTCCAGGGTCTTGGATGATTGGGCGGTATTTCATGATGAGCGAGGTGTCGCCCAAGCCTGTCGAACTCGTGCTTTGCTCGTTTTGGGTGGCCCAGAACGAATTCATCGAAAAGGCGGCACCTATTTCGATGTGATTGGTGAGTCCGTAGGAAGCATTGATGGAGGGCGATACTTGGTAGAGATGAACCGGTCCATTTTTGCTGTCGGTTGCGAAGCTGAGTCGATTCCCAAAACTGCTTTCTCCGATTTGCGAGAAAATGAATTCTCGGATTGAGAGCTGCCCCTTCGGTTGCGTATCAACAGATTGGAGGAGAACGGGACCGTGAGACAGGGGATTCCAGCTCTGGCGATACTTCTTGATCTCCTCATCTGTCGGGACCCAATCCAGTGCTGAGGACGGAGGAGGAGCGGCGGTCGCCGTCAGGAGGAAGAGGGCGAGCGAACTCAGGAAGATTTTCCGAGAGTAAAACCGCTGGATTGGTGCGAGTCCCATTTTAATTCATATTATTCCGGTCATGATTGATGATTTATATATATATACTATATGAATCAATATTGTAAACAATAAAAGAATTATATTATATTGGTTAATTATTTCATATATATAGAGAGATTTCGATTGTTACGATCGAGTGAAAATTTCCGTACTTTGAAGAATAGACATCGCAACAAAGAAGCGGAAAGGTGCTGGATCACTTTGAATCGTTGAAAGACGTAGAACCGTAGCTCACGGTCACGACGCCGTTAGATGGGGTTGTGACCCGCGTCTCCCAGCCAGTCTCCTAATCCCTAGTCTCGAGCCCACAACCTAACCCTCGAACACCGTGATCTCTCAGTGCCCCTGTAGCATCCAAACGCCGTGATCCTCCGACGATCTACGCTGGGGTGTTGATTTAGTTATGATAGATATAATACTAATATGATATTACAAATATATTATTGACGAATAAACTAGCATAATAATATCATTCCTGAAATGTTCGCCAGAGGTGTGGATTAACGCTGGAGGCGTCGATGACGCGATTCTGGATTGCTGTATACGTGATGGGAATGTTGGTGTGTTTGTGCGCGACGGCATCGGCCGATGATCGGCGAATTTTGGATCTCCTTCTTAAAAAAGGAGTACTCAAGCAATCGGAGTATGAAGACGTGCTGAAGGAAGCCGGCCAGGAACAAAAGGAGCGCAAGGAGGAAAAAGAGGCGACACCACCTCCACCCGTCGGCTCTCTGAAAGACTTGGAACGAGTGCCTGGAAGTATCGAGTATCTGAGAAAGAATGATTACAAGGATGTTTTCACCACAGTAGATAATGTGCTGAAGCATTCCGAGAAATTGACTGTGGGGATTGTGGCGCTGAAAGCACAATATAATGCCGACAATACCGATCGAAAGGCCTTTAGTTCGACCACGGACACGAGTAGTGCCCAAAATACGATTCGCGATGAAAACGGATTCCGGATTCGCGCGGCAGAAATTTATGTCACCGGCAGGTTGACCCCCTGGTCGACGTACTACGTCGAGATGGATTTTGCGCGCCAAAACGAGATCGCGCTAAATAGCATGTACATGGACTTCTATTCCAAGGACATGCCGTACCTCAGTGTGCTGTCGCCTTTTCTCACCAAAGTGCGCGTGGGGCAATTTCGTGAGCCGTTCGGGATTGAACAAGGTACATCACAAGGATTGCTCGATTTTGTGAGTCGCGCCTACTATACCGATCTCCGGGTCGGTCAGAATGGTTCATCCGTCGATGCGCATCCCGGGGATCCTGGTCTCAATCCGTTTGGAAAGGACAATGGCTCAGGGTTTATGCAGCAGCTTGATGTCGGCGTTGAATTGACGAGCGCGCTTCCACAATTGCCATGGCGGCCTGAACTTCAGATGGCTGTCGTCAACGGGGCCGGGCGGAATTTCAATGACAACAATGCCGACAAAGATGTTACGGGGCGATTGCTCCTTAACCTTCTTGAGGGGATGAAAGTCTATCTGTCTGCCTACCATGGGACAAGCCTGTTCACAAACAATAATGGTGTCTGTCCCGGAACGAGTACAGACATTCAAGCCTGCACGGACGTCAAGCGGTTTCGACAAGGCGCGATGTATACCTATATTCCGCCCGGTTTCCCCAGGCTGAAGCTCCAGGGTGAATACATCGAAGGCTATGACAACGGGTTTCGCCGTCGGACCTGGTATCAATATATTTTGTTCAGGCCGTTCTCGTTCCTCCCGAATTTTGAGCCGGCCTATCGGTATGAACAATTCACGATGGACACCAGCCGTCCGAACAGTACGCTTGATCGACATACGATCGGATTTAACTACTACCTCCATACGAATGTGAAATTGACGGTGAACTATGAGATCAAGCACGACGACAATGAGGGCAATCCCTTTGTCACGTCCAGTGCGTTAGGCGGCGGAAATGGCAACGCGAACAATAAGAATTTCTTCACGACGCAAATTCAGTTCCGGTACTAAAGGAGGGATGAGCCATGTCTACCAGCGCGAGGAATAGAGTCCAGGGGCAAGTGATCGACATCCATTCCGGAGAGGTCATGTGTCTCGTGACGATTCAGGCAGGCGACCACCGCCTGGTCTCTTCTGTCACCAACGAAGGGGTGAATGAGTTACAGCTCAAGCCGAAGGATTCAGTCACGGCGGTGATCAAGTCCACCGAGGTGGTGCTGATCAAAGGCGAGAGTGGTGCGCTCAAGATCAGTGCGAGAAACAAGCTGAAAGGACAGGTCACGTCGGTTCAGAAGGGAGAGGCGATGGGGCTGATTGCGGTCGCGGTTGGCTCTCTCCAATTCGGGGCAGCGATCACCCGACAGGCTATCGATGAGATGCAGTTGGCCGTTGGCGATACAGTGACAGTGGTCATCAAAGCTACCGAAGTCATGCTGATGAAATAGGGATGCAGCAGGGAGGAAGCCTTGCCTCCCAGCGGGTGGTGTGTGGTCATCCTCCTGACGCACCCGCCCGCGGCTGCCTACACGTTAAATTAAAAACGAAAGACGGTGGAATACGATGACAAATCGAAGGTGGATGCAGATCGTGTCGGTCACGGCATGTGTGCTGTGCCTCTGGGTAACCACAGCGCGAGGCGCCGAGGTCGTAGTGGCCGTCGCCGCCAATTTCGTCCCGCCTTTTAACGAAATCGCCGCCGAGTTTCAGAAAGTCACGGGACATGTGGTTCAGAGCAATTCGGGCTCCAGCGGGAGGTTCTATACCCAGATCAAGAACGACGCGCCTTTCGAAGTCTTTTTCTCGGCCGATGACGAACGGCCGAAGCTGCTGGAAGATGAAGGTCTCGGGGTCAAAGGGAGCCGATTCACCTATGCGGTAGGGCGCCTGGTCCTGTGGAGTCCGGATCCCAACATGGTGAAGGATGAGCAGATTCTGCGGGATGGCACGTTCCAACATTTGGCTCTTGCCAATCCCAAGACGGCTCCCTACGGAACGGCGGCCATGCAAAGTATGCAGAAATTGCGAGTGTGGGACAGCCTTCAACCGCGGCTGGTCATGGGTGAGAACCTGGGGCAGACCATCGGCTTCATTGATTCAGGAAACGCCGAATTGGGTTTTCTCGCGCTCTCGCAGGTCATGGACCCTAAGATCGCAGGTAAAGGGAGTCGGTGGGATGTGCCGGAGAACCTCCACGAGCCGATCAAACAGGATGTCGTGCTGCTGAAAAAAGGGGAAAAGAATCCTGCTGCAAAGGCATTGATGGAGTTCATGCGCGGACCACAGGCCCTCGCTGTGATCGAGCGCTACGGCTATGCTTTGAAATGACCCACCTTTCCCCAAGACCGTCCTATACGTTCGCTTCTGCTGCATGTCCGCGGCCGCTGACTTTCAACGACAGACGTGATACGTACAAGGCATTCCTGCACCGCATACGAACACGTGCCGGTCCTCCCAATCGACGATTCGGGTCGGAACTAAAAGGAGAGAGACCATGACGATTGGGGATGCCGATCTAACTGCCCTCTGGGTGACCTTGCGGCTGGCATTGATGACGGTCGTGGTGCTTCTCATCGTAGGCACACCGCTCGCCTGGTGGCTGGCGCACACACGTTCGCGGTTCAAAGTGATCGTGGAAGCCATCGTGGCAGTTCCTATCGTGTTGCCGCCCACCGTCTTGGGCTTTTATATTCTAGTGGCCCTCGGGCCTTATGGTCCGATAGGCCGTCTGACCGGACTCACGCTGGCGTTCACCTTTACCGGCCTGGTCATTGCGTCGGCTCTCTATTCCACGCCCTTCGTCATCCAGCCGTTACACGCCGCGTTCGAAGCCATCGGCAAAGGCCCGTTAGAAGCGGCTTGGGCACTCCGAGCCTCGCCGTTGGACGCGTTCGTGACGGTCATCTCGCCGATCGCGCTCCGCGGTTATATCAGTGCGATCGTGCTGGGATTCGCTCATACCATGGGTGAGTTCGGTGTCGTCTTGATGGTCGGAGGTTCTATCCCAGGAAAGACGAGAGTGCTGTCGACGACCATCTTTGACCATGTGGAAGTCATGGAGTACGCTCAGGCCCATGCCCTTTCTGCCTTTATGCTCGCCTTCTCCTTTCTGGTGTTGTTGGGGGTCTATATCGCCAACCGGAGGTTTCCCATACACGTCTCATGAGCCGACTGACTGCGCGCTTTGACGTCCAGCTTCCCAACTTCCATTTCCAAATCGCACTGGACGTCCCAGCTTCCGGCATCACGGCGGTGTTCGGTCCGTCCGGCTCCGGGAAAACCACCCTGCTCCGTTGTCTATCCGGACTGGAACGGTCGTCGGCGGGCTTCATGCGTCTGGCGGATGAGGTGTGGCAGGATGAATCCCGAGGCGTGTATCTTCCGATCTACGAGCGCCCACTTGGCTATGTATTCCAAGAGCCGCGCTTGTTCCCGCATCTTAATGTACGGTCCAATCTGCTGTATGGATTCAATCGCATTGCTCTACAAGACCGACGCATCTCGTTGGAGCAGGTGGTTGACATTCTAGGCATCGGACATCTACTGGATCGCCGCCCGCACAAATTGTCCGGTGGGGAACAGCAGCGTGTGGCCATTGGTCGGGCCTTGCTCACCAGCCCTCGTTTATTGCTCTTGGACGAACCGCTGGCGTCCTTGGACATTGAGCGCAAGCGCGAGATCCTGCCGTTTATCCAACGGCTCCGCCGGGCACTCGACATTCCCATCATCTATGTGAGTCACGCGATGAGCGAGATCCTGCAACTAGCCGACATGGTGCTGGTCCTAAAAGCCGGTAGACTGCTGACCAGCGGATCACTCACCGAGGTGTTTTCTTCCCTCGATCTTCGGGGCCTGAGAGGCCCGTACTCCATCGGCGCCGTAATCGACGCGCAAGTAGCCGCGCATGAACCAGAATTCGGGTTGACGCGATTGGAATTCAAGGGCCAATCCGTACACGTGCCGCTCCAACCTCTTGGTATCGGAGAACCGTTGCGCATTCATATCCTGTCGAGTGATGTCAGTTTGGCGCTTGCTCCTCTAACGACATCGACGAGCGTCCTCAATGTCCTCGAAGCCACGGTGATTGAGATACGGGAGGTGGATCAGACGACGGTCGATGTGAAACTTGATGTTGGCGCTCCTTTGGTCGCAAGCATCACGCGGAAATCCCTCGCCAAGCTGGCGCTGAAACCTGGGCAACGGGTTTACGCCCACATCAAGTCTGTGGCTCTCAGCGAGGGACTCACAGACTGATGAAAGCCGTTCTTTATGGCGCGCCGATCGGGGCGTTGGGAGGATCGGTCGGCCTCGGCAGCTATCACGCGGATTTCCCTCACATCCGGTGAAGGCCTCGTGCCGATCTACTCAATCGTATTCGTCTTGGCCTTGGCCGCGATGGTCGGTGCGGTTGCGGGTGGGGCCATGCTTGGCCTCGTTACGTCCTCGACGGTGAAACTGCTCCTGGGGTGCTCCTCATAGTTTCCGCGGGAAAAATGTTTGGCTCGACTCGTTTGATCTCTCTTTTCGATCGCTCAGCCTAGCTCGATGGGTATATTCCCTTCAGAACAGAGATGCGAGGTACAGATAAATAAAAGACTGTCGTATCTGCTCGATTGCCATTCAAATTGAAGCATTGATCTATTAAGTATAAGTAATCTATCATTTCGGCATAGACGGATCGTGGCACATGAGGCTGCAGGCAGAAAATACGCAGGGACGGCGATGATGAGTGCATTGAAGAGAGTCATTGGAATCCTGGGCCTGCTGCTGCTGGCTGTTCCACTGCTCGTTTCCGGACAGGAAGACCACAAGCACCAATCCGATCCAGACGAATGCGCGCAGCTGCCCGCGCCGCTCAAGCTGGTTGTCGCGGCCATGGACGGTCCCGGAATAAAGTTGGACGCGATGATGAAACGTGGGGAAATGACCGCGTTGTCTCCGGCCCTGCAACGTTTCGATGTCGTGCTCCATCCGTCAGACGATATCGTGCTGACAGCCACGCCCAAAGCAGAGAAGAAATCCGAAGGGCAAACCTTCGCCGGTTATGTGGCCTTTTCCGTGCCCCACGACGGAGAGTATCGTGTGTCTGTTGATTCGACCGCGTGGATCGATGTGCTGGACGGAGACATGGTAGTGGAGCGAACGAAACTGAACAGACGAATGCAGTGCGGCCATGTCCATAAGAGTCTCGGATTTACGCTGAAAACCGGGGTCAATTACTGGCTGCAGCTATCTTCCAGTAAGGCACCTGAAGTGCATCTGGTGCTGACGCCTGAAGAGTCGTCGTAGCTGTTCGACCAAAACCGGCAAGTGTAGGCGGTAAGGGAGTGAAGCATGGTGGGGGGAATGTGCTGAAAAAACGTCAGCGTGGTGCGGTGGATGTGTCTCCGGACGTCTTGACGGCGCGCGAGTCCGCCAAATATTTGCGACTCGCGTTGCCGACCTTCTATCGTTACATGTGGGAGGGTAAGATCCCGAGTTCCAAGATTGGCGGACGGTATCGGTTTAAGAAATCTCTCCTTGATAAATGGTTGGGAAAGGCGCCTGAAGGTGAAGCTGTCAGCGGGCGGAACAAACTGGTCGGCACGGTTTCAGCCATTAAACGAGATAAGATCATGGCGCAAATCAATCTCGATGTTGGCGAGCACAAGATTACGGCAGTGATTACGCGTGATGCCTTGGATGCATTGGGTCTCAAGGTGGGTGATAAGGCCGTGGCGTTGATCAAGGCGACCGAAGTGATGGTGATCAAGGAAAGGTAAACAGGGTAGGGGCGACCCGGTGGGTCGCTCGGAGAAGAGGGCGTTGAGCGGTTCGAACGACTGAGCACGAAGCTGGCGGATTCTTTCAACAGCTTGCTAGAACATGCCAGCGATGCCGGTGCTGATTTTTTCCTGAATAATCGGCGTGGCTTCGGGAATATCTATATCTTTTTGCCGCACGTGGCCGACCATGCGCATCTGTTGGACTTTCGGTCCGGTCGTCGCCTGTCCCGCCATCGGCTGGCCTAAGGGTTTGCCCATTGTACGATCGGTAATTTGCACGTCGGTCACGCAGAGATAGGTGACGCCATCTTCTTTCGGAGCCTGTTGCATCTGCATACCGGGAAAGCCTCCTCGCCCGCCGCTCATGGCCATGGCCTGCGCCATCAAGGCGTTTATGTCGGGCATGCCGCTGGGCATCATTTTCCCAGTTTGATCGCCGCCCATTGAATTGGCAGAGACCATGGTGGTGCCGCCGCTGCTGATGCCGGCGCCAAAGTTCGCCTTGGCGACGGATTCCGGTGTCACACCCTCGGCGGCCTTGTGACAATAGACCACCTTCGCTTGAATCCAGTAGTTCGCCTGCTCTGGGTCCTTCGTGAGCTGGTAGCCCTTCGCAGTGAGCTTACTTTGGACTCCGCCGAGCGTGACGTTCTGATTCTCCGACGTATTACGAATTTGCAAGTAGGCGGTGCGGTTCATGCTGGGGTCGAGGAAGACCGTGTTGCTGTTCATAAGACCAGAACGAATGATGTTGGAGCAGCCAGTAGAAAGCACGAGAAGGAGCAGCATCAGCGTGAGACGTGAGGCGTAAGGCGTGAGGCGATGAAGAATGGCGAGATACGAGTACATGATCAGAAATTTCCTGCCACTGCCGCGCTCAACCGTTGTTGCAGCAAAGGCGTCGCTTCGTCCTCATCGAGCTTCTTCTGATGGACGTCGGCGGCGAGACGAGTCTGGTAGACGCCTGGTTGAACGCCGCTGCCGGATTTCGCAGCGGGGGGATCAGAAGCCGTGGCGCCCTGCTTCGTAATCTGCAGATCTGCGACGCAGGCGTAATTTACATCGTCCGGCATCTTGGGTGTTGAAGGCCCACTGAACATGCTGCCGATGGCGCTGCCGACGCCTTCAATGGCGCTCAGGCCCATCGAGGCGGCGGTCCCTACCAGCGCACCCTGCGGGCCTGCCATGTGGCCATGCCGGTCAGACCTTGCAGGCCGCCCATGATCGAGGAGCCGATGCCCGATCCATACCCCCCGGCGACGATATGTTCGACCGGCATTTCAGGTTTTGTAATATTGCAATAGACGATGTTGGCCAACAGGATGTAGTGAGCCGCGCTGGGGTCTTGGATAATCTGATAGCCCTTTGCGGTCAGGCGTGAACCGAGATCAGTGAGCGAGACGCCTTGGTTGTCGGACGAATTGCGTGCTTGAATGAAGACCGTGTTCGCCGTCGTCGGTGGAAGGAAAAAGGTGTTGCTGGTGATCAGGTCGGTGTCTTTGATATTGCCGGCATACGCAGTAAGTGGGAAGCTGAGTAGTATGAGCAGCACAAGATACCGCATGGACCACCTCCTGCAGATCAACTGTGAGCTGGATTCTAAGAGAAAGTCACAGGGGCAGCAACTATGGAACGTGCTGGAGTGCATGCCGCTATGGTTCCCCGCCGGCGGATTTTTTCAGCATCCTGCTAGACTGCTGGTTTAAGTTGCGCGTCTCTTGCAAGAAGACCATCAGCCGTATGACAGCAGGGAAACCAACCCTCTCGTGTCTTGACCCTGAATTTCACACCTCCCGAAACGCTCTTAATGGAGTGAACAGTCAGACGTGAGCTCCTTGTCATGTGAAAAAGGTCAAGAAAAATGTTCACAAAACCCTCTCCCCAGCTTCTGTGGATAAGTCTGTTAATAAAGTCTCCCTGCCACCAAAATACTATGCATTTCTCTATCTCCAAGACGTCTTTGCCTAGAAATTAGGCATTGGTTCAACTGCATGCACCACCACAAGATATGGTAGTCCTAAGGGTTAAACCCAGCAGAAACAACAAATACTAGATGTCCATTGTCGTTTGCTGGGTCGGTGCGATGGATTGCCCATCCTGCTGCGGTGTCTCTCACTTGGTTATGCACAGACTCTACACCAGACAGGGGTTTCTGCTTCATTATAAGGAGTCCAGAACAGGGAGCTTGACAGGGGATGCGTAAGTATGTAACCATTGGTTACATCATGAAGCCGGCGGATCTCAAACGAGTGCGAGAACAACTGGGGCTGACGCAACAGCAAATGGCTGATGCGTTGCGGACTACGCGCGTGTCGGTGGCGCGTTATGAAGCGGGGATGCGGCGCATTCCTGGAATGGTCCAGGTCACGTTGGATCAGTTGGGGCGATCATCTGAAATTCCCATGGCGGGGATGGTGGCAGCCGGTTCGCCGATCGAACCGGTTCAGCAGTCCGAATTAATCGATGTGCCGCCCAGCATGTTACGTGGTGGAAATACGTTTGCACTCCGCGTCAAAGGGGAATCCATGAAAGATGATGGCATTCTCCCCGGCGATCTTGTGGTGGTGCGGAAACAGGAGACGGCCAGGAACGGGCAGACCATCGTTGCGCTGGTCAATCATGACGCGACGATCAAGACTTACTTCAAGAAAGGCTCACACATTGAGCTGCATCCTGCGAACGCGGCGATGCAGCCGTTTATCGTGAGACCTTCAGATACGTTTCATATCGAAGGCATTCTCATCGGTGTGATTCGGCATTGTACGGGCTAGGGAAGAAGTTCTGAGTTAGGAGTTCTGGGTTCTGAGTTGTCTGGAGCTAACTCAAAACTCACAACTCAGCATCCTGTTAATGAAAAAAGGGAGGACATCATGCTCACAATAGGAAGATCCTTTGGGACAGACCGGCTCGTTCACTTGGAACGAACGGTGGATTCCTTGAATGGCCGGTTGCGCGAGATGCAAGGGGAGCTGTATCGGGCCAAGGCGGTGCCGCTACCGGTTCGGTTATGGCGGAATCTGGCGAGTCTCAAAGGCGGGCAGGAGTTCATGTCAGCCGTCTGCAATCGGAGCGCTCGTCCGAACAGAAAGATGGTGTCCCATGCTGACCCAAGAGCGTAGGACGGACAGGCCACTCGTCGACGCCTGTTCCGACTGTGGAACGGTGGTCCAGCGACGAATTGCCTGCGTCGATGGGATAACCCATTCAACCGTCGAACTCTGCGAGCGCTGCTGGAGTGCCTCTCAGCAGCGGCAGGTCTTCGCAGGCGGGTGCTGCGGGTAGAGAACGCTACTGGCGGACCTTTTCAGCATCCTGCTAGAGCCCGTGTAAGAAAGGTGGACCTTGTTCGACTACCCATCGAGAACCTGTCGCAATCTGGTATGATGCCATTGGTGAGAGGGTAACATCTTCTGAACCAAGAGTCACAGACACGCGCATGCTGACTGAATTTCTCGCCCGTATCACACCGCGCTGCACAGACGTCACCGGATTAGTGTCCGAGTCCATGGACCGGATGCTCCCGATCTCGACCCGCATCAAACTCCGGCTCCATCTCATGATCTGTGAGGGGTGCGCGCAGTACCGGCAGTAACTCCTAAACATTTGTCAAGCCCTTCAGCGTCCGACGTCACCTTTCCAGGATTAAAGGCAAGACGAGCTGCCGCTCTCTCCCGCCGCCCAAGCCCGGCTCAAAGAAGCCCTTCGCACCAGGCGCGACTAGCTCCACCGCTCCATCCCCACGCCACGGGGGCTGACGAGGATTCTCTTCTTTAAAAGGAGGAATATCCTCGGGTCCTCGTGCTGGCGACTATATAACCATGAAATATCGCGGCGTTCGACAGGGCGCTCCGGGCTGCTAAACTTGTTGAATGCATTCGAAGACGTCACGCAGACCACTCACACCACACCGGCCGTTCTTTAAAAAAGGGGCACGCTCCATGCCGTTGAAATCAAGCAGACCGATGGCCACCCTGTCCTCCTACTGCATCGCCGTTCTCTGTCTCGCACTAACGGCCTGTGCGGGAGGGTACTACACCTCGAAGGTCAACGGGGAGAAGAAAGTCTACCGCGTCGATGAGCACGGGACCAAGAACCTTGTGTACGAAACAGACCCAAACGGGCAAACGACGATTCACGATACCCAGGACCCGATGGCCAAACGGCAAGTCGCGGCTCAGGAGATGGCCGAGCAGATCCGGGCGAAAAAAGCAGCGCGGCTTGAGACTCTTAGCGCCGCTCCCAAACGGCAGCCACAGGACCCGATTTATGTGAGTCTGACCCCTCCAGTTCTGGACGGCAAAATGCAGCAGGCGGAAAGATCAAAGGGCGCGGTCGCGCAACAAATTCGCAACGAGTTCGTTTCCGACCCCATCATCAAACTCGTCGAAGGAAGCCAGAACACGACACGGCTGTGGAAACCCAGTGCTACTCCCTCGATTGCCGACGTCGAAGTCTCCTCCAAGGTGTCTATCAAGGAAGTCTACGGCGTGAACCGCCAGACCGGCAAACCCGGCAAGATGGTCGCGATCGTATTCGAAGCCACCATAACTTCCCAGGTCCCGCCTGCTTCATATACCGTCTCCGAATCCGGCCATATTTTGAAAAATGTGGAAGTCTCTAAACGTTTTGCCAGGCAAGTCAAACAGGTCATTGTCGAAAAGATCGGCCCAGGCATCCCCGCCCATTGATCCGCTCGTCTCCTCCATCAGCAGGCCGAAGGTTCCGCCTCGCCGTGACTGCGAACCGATAAGACGTGAAACGTATGCGTGAGGGGTTAAACGCAAGAAGCAGGCCGCAGCGCGCCGAGAAATGGGAACCGACGACTTTTCTTTTTCAGTTATACGGGGAAGTGCTTCGAAGAAACTGCCGCATTTCCCAGAGCGATGGGTGGGGCTCGGTCAAATCGGGATGCTCCAAGTCGATTTGAGGATTGTAGGGAGGGATTCCACCACTGCTGACTTGGGCGACAGGGTACCAACATTCGTGCTTCAGCCCCCAGCGATCTCGATAAGATAGCCGGAGATAGCCAATGGTCATGGGTTTTCCGCGGATCGGGGCATCCGGGCCCAAGACAATGGATGCCACGTGTTTTTCATAACGTGGGCCGCGAGGATAAACTTTCTTTACTGCGAAACTCCCTTCCCACCCACCCAGGTGCATCACGCAATCGTATGCCACACCAAGCCCAACGTTATCGAGTTCCGGATAGAGGGTGAGGACGTTCCCTGAGTTCATCGCTGACAGGTTAGTAACTCTCATATCGGGTTGAGTTGCGCGGAACTCCTTCCGGGTTCTGACAACAAAAGCATACAGAAAGAAGGAAGCGGTGCCGCCGACAATGAGGAGAGCGACCAAGCCAATTAGCAGTAACCAATCCATGACTAAATGTATCTACCAGTGACCAATCTGCGTCAGAAGTTGGAATGGGCTGAGGCTACGTTCAATAGAGAGAAGTGTCAACCGGAGGATTCAGGAGATGCCGGTCTTTGAAGAGGAAAGACGCCGCGCGCTACGAAACGGGGCCCGCATTTCTCACTGCGCGATTTTGGAGTACAAGACCCGACCCTCAATCTCCTTGCAGTCACAATACGCCAAACAGAACCTCGAACTGCCGATTTCCAGGCCGCTATGACTTTCGCAAAGAAACTTTTGACTCAGCTCAAGTAATAGATACACAATGACCGACATGCGCGGCCCCTCGAAAATAGCTACCATAACTGGGTCCCCCTTTAACCTTCCTGCCTGGGGTGAGCTCACTGTGCGTCAACAAAAGACGCCACTGGTTTCGCGCATGGATCGCATGCGTTTTGTGATACGTTTAGCCATGGAGAACCTAGAACATGATACAGGCGGGCCTTTTGGGGCTGCCGTCTTTGAAGCAAAGACGGGAACGCTAGTTTCTATTGGCGTTAACATCGTTACGACAGCAAATTGCTCTCATTCCCATGCGGAAATGGTTGCCTTAGCCAATGCGCAGAAAGAACTCGAGAATTTTGACCTCGGAGCACCTGGATTCCCTAAGCACGAATTGGTCACCAGCTGCGAGCCTTGCGCAATGTGCTACGGAGCTATTCCATGGTCTGGTGTCCGAATGTTAGTTTGTGGAGCGAGGTGCGAAGACGCAGAAGCTATCGGGTTCGATGAGGGTCCTAAACCAAAAGCATGGACGAGCGCATTAGAAGCAAGAGGCATATCAGTTACTCGGAACGTTTGCCGAAAAGAAGCGGTAGCCGTTCTTCAAGAGTACAAGAAACGAGGCGGCATGATCTACAACCCGCGCCAAACGAAAAACACGCGACGATATAGGAAACCAGGGTCATAACGACCAGTGAAACCATGAAAATAAAGTTCCCTCCTCCTCCGGCCTTTGGATGACTTTCCTCAAGCAATTTCGTTAGCCTTGGCCCTTCCTGCGGAGCCAACATCTCCTCGAGACTTCTACAAACATGACGCTTACAACAATACATCCTGAATCCGAAGTGAAAAGCGATGCTTTCACGGCTTGAGTCTCTTGAACTAATGCAGAGCATACTTCCACGAGGCCTCCCTCCGAAACAGCGCAGCGGGTGATAGGACGGCCGTCCACGCTTCATCGGATTGTAGCCGGTCCGCGCTCACTCCAAATCGTCAACACCGAGACTAATGACCGTGATCCGCGGCTTCATGGTCGTACAAGTGCTCCATCTGGGGCACGAAGGACAAGAAATTTAAGAGAGGCTACGTTTCGGAGAGGAAGGTGTCAATTTTCAGAGACGGGACGCCGCGCCGCGAAATCGGACCAATGTAATTCTTCCCGCGCGATCCTGGATAACGAGACCGGACCTTCAATCTTCGTTGCAACCTGCGGAGGCATACCCCCCTTACATCATCCGAGGTCATCTTCTTTTCCTAAATTGTGGCGGAATCTGTTGTGGCGTCGGTGGTCGGGGCGACGGCGGCCGTGGCTGGATGAAAAAGGGAAAGGGCCTCCCAAAATAGGGATAGTATCCGTACGGCCCTCCCCCGTATCCAAAAGGCGAGTAGTACGGGCCGTAGAAGGCAGCGGCACCGCCTCCTGAACGTTGTGAGGCGACCGCGCTCCAATCGATGAGGTGCTTGATATCGAGAACGGGATAGGTGTACTCACTTTCATCCAATGGCCTGGTCGTTGCGCCACTGACAACACCGATCACGGTAATCGGTGTGCCCGGAGGCACAGTCGCCGGGTCGAGAAACTCTTCTCGGACAGCCAGGAAACGCCCTTCGGAGCGAAGTCGGTCTGTTGTCGAAGGCTCTCCTCCTTCAGTAGGAAGTTGGAGAATCTCAATTTCGGTCTGGTCCTTCGTCCGTTTGGCGCTGATGACAACGCCACCGGCCATGATGACCCGCCCGACATAATTGCCGGGGGCTGCCTGTAGATCTGCAAAGGTAACGCTGGTATCGATTTGTTTTGCCAGCTCAAGGGGTACGTCGATATGGCCCGCATTTCGACTGATTTGATGGGCGGATTCCGCGCAGGACGAAAGAATCAGAAGCCCGCCGAGAAGAAGAGTGATGACGGTCATTCGAGGCATAAGAATTCTCCCTCTAGCAGGCTGCGGAAAAACTATGTCGGTCCGTCAGGTTTGTTTTGTTCATTTAGTTGGTCTTGTATAACCAAATAAACGAGACAAACCAAATAACCAAAT
>JBGPVY010000316.1:0-2941 GCA_041491905.1 Nitrospiraceae bacterium
ATCCCTCGACTTATGGCGGATGCCGAGTGCCACAACCCAGCGTCCTGCAATGGGCATCGACTTGTGGTCACTCATGATGGGGATTGACTTCTGATGACCCACCTCAACTGTAATCGTCTCTGGCTGGGCCTCCAGATATCGGCACTCTTCGTCTAGTCGCTGAAGGTTTTTAACCCAGTAACGTTGGCTTTGAACGGCGGACTTGAGCTTGTGAATGGGACCGTCAATCTGACGAATCGGTAATAGACAACTCTGTTGACGGAAGTAATGCAGTAGTCACTATTGCAATCGCGCAGCCAACAACGACGGCGATCGTATTTCCCTTGGAAGCGCCAATTGGATTTGTAGTTCTCATTCCTTGACCCGTTGTGACCCCTTTCGCCACTCCCACGGCGGCACCGGCTGCGGATCAGCCCACAAGCCTTTCTTCGCTTCTCTCGTGTTTCCTTCTCTAGCCATTCCAGCACCGTATCCCCAGGGGCATACTTCCGATACCACCAGCACCAGCCGTCTTTGACCAGCGAGTGGTTCAGGTTGGTGCCATCTGGCAGAAGTACATCGGCAAGGGTACGCCCGTACTTGTCGAAGCCGTGAGTCTGAAGGGTGACTTCTTTACCAAAGGCGAGGGCCGAAGCGGCTTGCTTCGCTCGTTTGCTATAGGCTTGGCTTTTCTCTGGGCAGTCGATCCCGCTGAGACGGATGCGTTCAGGGCGTTGGGTGTGCAGGACTTCGAGTGTGTCGCCGTCGAGGACGGAGACGACGGGGCCGGTGAAGTCCAACGCGAGTACGGCTGAGAAGGAGGAAATGAAGAAGCCTACAGTGGATACAGAGAAAGTCAGCAGTCTGCGTCTAAAGTGGCGAGTAACCAACATCCAATTGACTCCGAAAATGAAGCAGAAAGCACAGTTCACTAAGGGTATCTGTGCATAACTTGAGTGCGAACGCCGCTCGCAGCACAGAAATCAAAAAAGATGATGAGCGAATTTGCCGTATTATCAAGGAATTGCGGTTTCTGACTTATTTTTGTTGAAACACCCCCATATGTTGTGGTACCTGGGCAGTTTTAATCAATGCCTGTTTTTTAGGCAAAGACCCTTTAACTATGGAGGAATGGGTGGAATTTGGATGGGAGGGCGATCTTATACACAGGTTTATCCACCGAAACTGGGGAGAGCGCTTTGTGAATATTTTTCTTGACCTTTCTGCAGATATTTCTCACTGCTCCTCCTCGACATGTGCCTGTGCACTATGAAGAACGATTGAACGGCACCTATAGAAGGCCGCGGGCCCGCGATAAGGTGCGACGCTGGCGAAGAGGTCGCCACGTACTCCTAGATGAACGTGAGGTTCCCCGCATTTACGAAAGTGTTGCCGGTGCAACATCGCTACTGCGTCGTCCCCTTCGCCACCCGCTGCCCCATCTCAATGATCCCGCCCAAGCGTTCACGTACTGCGTGATCACTGCTTGGCGCAGGCAGCTTTGAACAGAGTTAGACCAATACTATCTGGTTGAACTGGTTCCGACTTTTGTTGTTCGTCTGAGGTGGTGGGAACCACTTTCCCGCTTCCCATATTGCCTGAGAAGAACGTAAACGCAAGATACCGAATACGCTCTTCTGCACAGTCGTATTCGCGTCGCACCTTGTAAGACAAATACGATTTGCCCTCCACGGTACGTATGGTCTTGAAGTCGTACAATGCCCACATCTTCACCAGATCCCCCGTGCGGCGAATGGTGCCTGGATCCGCGTATGTAGTCATTCCATCGTCAGTTGTACCAAGCGCCACCCATTCCGCATACGCGGTTGCACTACTCAACACCAGGAGCGTGATCAGTAACCAGAAGCCCGAAAAGTAGACCAGCGGCAGTTTAAGGAACGGTCCCGCGTTGTATGTGACGGAGCATTGCACGGGGAAGCGACGGTAGGGACGTAAGACGAAGGGCATTGGAGCCTCGCAGGGAGGCGCATTATAGGAGGGGGGACAATCAAACCGCAAGGTGGGGCGAGGGGGAAATGCTTGTATTACTGTTTATCGGAAGCCTGTGCCCCTTAGCTGGAGAACAATCGGATCATCAGAGTACTGCTCGAAGGTCCAAAGCCGCTTCCACTCGGCTGCTCAACCAAGTTTCATGGCAATTTCCATCATCTCTCCTGACTCATTAGCCTGTCCACATTTTTAGCAGGGCACAACAAAAACACAGTGGCCAATTGTGCAAGTTACTCTATCTTGTTTGCTTGCATAAAGGTCCATTCATCCGCCATTAGTTGTCGGATGATTGAAAAAAGCATTGAGTTAATCAGATCCGTTTGGTTGGCATGCCGTGTCGTGCCTGGATCAGGAACCCAATTCAAGGATTCGTCGACTATTAGATGTGCGATGTACTTGCGGAAGTTATGTTCCACGTGGTCAAGAAAGTCATCCACAGGTCTTCCAATCCATATGGCAAAAGACGTCTTTGTAAACTCGTTTTCGGGAATCCGTTGTTTTGGTCGTTTCCGCGCTAATTCGCTTTCCTTCACCTTCTGATTATTCTGTACTGCCCCACCTAATTGTGGACAGGGCGAGTCTTGTTTCTGACTAACCATTCCGCATAGCACTCGGCTGGCGACTGCATCCCCAAGGCGCTGTGCGGGGCTTGGTGAGTGTAGTGTTCGATCCACCCCAGGAGTTGACGCGCGACGTCTTCCACCGTCTCGAGACACGCCTGATAGACATCGTCCCGCTTGAAGCTGCCAAAGCACGCCTCCGCCAAACCGTTTGCCTCCGGACTCCGCCGGGGGGTGTGGCACGGGATGAGTCCCCTGGCTCGCACGAACGGCCGGAACCGATGCGAGGGGTACTCCGGGCCATTGTCGCTGAGGAATTCGATGCCTCGTGCGTGGGTCCGCGCTCCCCCAAACCGGTGCCACACAGCCTCCCGTAGCATCTCGGCGAGATC
>JBGPVY010000210.1:0-5393 GCA_041491905.1 Nitrospiraceae bacterium
CCTTCACTGCGCGCATCGAGCGACCACTGTTTTATCGTGGGGGCTCTGCGAGCAAGAAGGGCGCCTGACCGCTCCCGATCCACCCTCACCTTTTTGCTTCCGCCGGCGGCCAATTCAATTCAGCGTGCCGGCCGCAGTAGAAACAGGAGAGGCGGTAACGGGCTTTGCGCCGGGGATTCGGCATGGACGTAAAGGTGATGGGGGTGTCGTCGAAGGGGCAAGTGGGTTGCTCGTGGAGGAGATGCACTTCGGCCATCATGGTGATCGAGGCGCCGTCCCACGGTGGGGCCGTCTGTTCTTTGCCGGTAATCTGCTCTTTCGTATGACACTGTTTGCATTCGGCTTCGTAAGTCTTGATACGGGCGAGATGGGGGGTGTGGTCAGTGATGTCCATCGATCCGCCGCAGCCGGGCTTGGGACAGGTGAGATGTTCGTGCTGTAAGGCCTGGACAAACCGACCCTGTGCTATCCGTTCTTGCTCTGACTTCATAAGACCTCCCTCATATCCTTCTTCTTCGTCATTCCCAGAAGGCTGGACGGCCTGGGCTCAACTGCGCGCGTCCAACGAGGGCCTTCCGAGGCCGCGCGTTGCGCGAGCAAAGAGCCGAGGTTGTCTAGCCTTCTCACACCCCCCATGCGCCGCTGATTTGGATGTTTGCGCCGTTCACGTACCGCGCTTCGTCGCTGAGGAGATAGCGCACCGCAGCCACGGTATCGTCTATGGTTCCGATGTATCCGGCGGGGATGCGTTTTGTCATGCCGGCGAGTTCTTCCGGCGGCGCACTGCCTGAATCGATGAAACCGGGCGAGATCGCATTGACGGTAATGCCGTAGGGCGCAAGCAGTTTGGCCAGCGTGCGAGTCAGAACCAAGACACCGGCCTTGGCGATGTAATGGGCCGTAACGTCCGGCTGGGACACCATCTGGTCTGCGTTGGCCATACTGAAGCTGATGATTCGACCTGATTTGCGAGCTTTCATTCCCGTTGCTACTGCTTTGGCGAGATAGAAAATGGGATGGAGATTGCCGTCGAACATCTCGTTCCAGCCCTCGACCGTTTCGTCGAACAGGTTCACGCGATGGTACGGTCCTGCGCCATTGATCAGCGCATCGATCCGTCCCCACTGCTGTTCCACTTGAGCCACGAGACCTTTGGCCGCCTGGGGGTCTGACACGTTACAGCGAATTGAGAGCGCACGACCTCCACGACTTGTGATCGCGTCGGCTGTGGCGGCGGCCTCTGCTTCGCTCGTGCGGTAGCAGATGGCGACCGCCCACTGTTGTGCCGCCAGGTCGAGCGCGATCCCCCGTCCAATGCCTTTGGCCCCGCCCGTGATGAGTGCCACTCGGTCTGCCATCTTCAGTTTTCTCCTTTATCAACGATGAGTGTAGAACGAAGAGCAATGAA
The DNA here is from genome assembly GCA_041491905.1 of Nitrospiraceae bacterium. Lineage (GTDB taxonomy): Bacteria > Nitrospirota > Nitrospiria > Nitrospirales > Nitrospiraceae > Palsa-1315. The sequence goes on from JBGPVY010000210.1 coordinate 1,409, forward strand.
CTGAAGCCCACATTTGGTCAGCGTTCGTTCATCGCCCATCGTTCATAGTGTTTCTGCCGTCATCTCGATCTCAGTCTGGTCTCGAGCAGCTGCAATGTGCCGGCTGTTCGCATGGAGAAGGTCCGGTCTTGTTTGGGTTTCTGATTATCCTCTCGGCACTCTGTGATGAGCGCTTGCAAGTCTGCAATTGTATCCACGTCGCGCCATGCGGTGGTGAGCCCGACAGACAAACCCAGCGTCTTGGCCTGCTGTTGTGTGACGGCGAGGACTTGATCGGTGGACCAGGGCACCCCAGTAAAGAGTTTTTCTGCAGGCTGCTTGAGGCCGATGAGGTAGTACCCGCCATCCAGGGCTGGCCCCAAGACCACGTCCGAGCGGCCCAGCATCGCGAACGCCTCTTGATACACCGACAGAGGCAAGGTTGGGACATCGGTCCCCACGATTATCACCTGCTTGTAACCTTTGGCGAATAAGTCGACGCAGGTGCGGTGGATCCGCTGGCCCAGATCCTTTCCTACTTGGTCCAACAGACGGACGCCCTGTCGTTCTTCCATAATTTTGAAGAACACCAGCTCAGAGGAAGGAGCACAGGCTAGGTACCGATGAAACGGGAGTTGAAGTGTTGCGACAGCGAGTTTGGTCCGTTCCAGCATGTCGAGGATGAAGCTGCCGTGCAGGGTGGCCGCCTCGTCTGGCGTCAGCGGCGGACAGAGCCGCGTATTCACTTCGCCCGGGATCGGAGCCTTGGCGAAGATCACGAGAGCAGCGTGAGGCGTCAGGCGTGAGGCGTCAGTCGATGGAGAGGATGCCGGTCTTGCGAAATGTGATGGTCTACTTTTTACGCTCGCCATCCCTCGCCCCTCTCGCTTTACCCCTTACGACCTATCGGACGGCTTTGTACCATTCAACCAAATGCGATGGGCTGATACCGATCCAATACAGGAACCGTAACGCCCACATCAAGAAGATTGTCCGCAACGGTCCATGCCGCTCCCAGCGACGGAAGGAGATGGTCACAGTCGCGGTGAGGGCTGCGGTCGCTCCCTTTCGTTTGAGTCTGCGGGAGAAATCAATATCCTCCATCAACGGCATGTCGGCGAAGCCTCCCATCTGTTCGAAGATAGGGCGACGCACGAACAGGGCCTGATCGCCGGTGGCGAGGCCGCTCAGGCTCGATCGCCAGTTCATCATCTTGCTGATGACGGTTCCCCACATCGATGGGCTATCGAATCGGACATCGAACCGTCCTCCCACCATCCGTTGATCGGCCAGTGTCGTGTCGATCATCGTTTTGGCTTCGCCTGGAAGCTGCGTGTCGGCATGGAGAAACAATAAGATTTCTCCGCGACTGGCCTTTGCGCCTTCGTTCATCTGCCGGGCGCGTCCGCAAGGAGCGGACACCAGTCGTACGGGGCTCTGTGCCGGGGACTGAGTCACTCGTCTGTATGACTCGACCAGCACAGGGGTCTGATCGAGGCTCCCTCCATCCACCACGATGAGTTCATCGAAGCCGAGCGCGGCGGTGTGCGCGAGCGTGGCTATGATTGTCCGTTCTTCGTTCAGTGTGGGGATGATAACGGAAATCGGCATTGCCATGATACGTTAAGTGGGTTTCTTCGGTTCGTTGAACATGAAATACATGACGACAACCACAGTGGACCAAAACAACACCTGCTTGTGCCAGAAGAGGACTTCCCCATAATGGTAGAAGACGGCTGCGAGTACGAGGGCGCCGCCGATGAGACTGTAGCGGAGGGGCGTGTTTTCGACAACCGCATTTGCCCACACGGCGACTCCACCGAAATAAATCAAGAAAGGAATGACGTCGATCTCGAATCCTCCGCTGATCGAGAGAAACACGTCGAGAAAGCCGATGAAGATGAGGGCGGTGCCCACGATCATCCCGGCGACACGCATCTGGTTGTCGCCCCCGGAGCTGCCCCCGGAGTCGTCATCTGGCTCGCGGCGCACCGGCTCGTGTGGCGGTTCTTGCTGCATGGTTAGATGGTTCCTATCTGTTCGTGACACGTCCGGATCCTGAGCGAACAGAGTAGGCTGAGGTCGAGGTCAAGGCTCAGCGAAGGCCCGACGTTCTTTATCTCCGCCTCAATCTTACTTAGCTTGAACCTCGGCCTTCTCCCTGCTGGAGGCTTGTGTCTAGCAGGCTGCGGAAGAACTCAGTGTGAGTTCAATGTCCACTATGATCTTGCGAATGGTGGTAGCGCAAGAACGGCTCGCAGGATACTCAAAATGGCCAGACTTCTCACCCGCCCATCCCTGGCGCACCGAGATGCGCCTTGTCCCAAGCGCGGCCGCAGCGAGCGAAGAGGCGAAGGCGTACGCTTCGGTACGTTGAGCCTCTGAGTGACGCGAGAACAAAGCTGGCGGACTTTTTCAGCATCCTGCTAGACTTTAAAATGTTTGCTCAGAGTCAGACCTTGGCGCTGATACGAGGATCCGAGGGCCGTACCATAGAGGTGACTGGGGCGTGCGAGCATCCTGTCGTATACAACCTTAAAAAATGTTTGTCCATCATGGATCAGGAAGGGTACGTCGTGGGGGCGAACCTCCAGGACCACTTGGGTGCCGTGCAGCTCACCGCGGCCGTACCCAAATCCCGGATCGAAAAACCCGGCGTAGTGGGTCCGTAACTCGCCACAGGCTGCTTCGAAGGCGACCATCTCGGCCGCGTAGCCGGCGGGAACGCGAATCCGTTCTTTCGACGCGAGAATGTAAAACTCCTCCGGTTCCAAGAGGAGACTGTCCTGGCGGTGGCGGTACAGGGGCTCCCAAAAATCGAGCGCCGCATAGTGGCCGACCTTTGACAGATCGATGACGTGACTATTCTTCTTCGCCCGATAGCCGATAATCGGCGAGCCACTTCGGTCGTCTCCCTTCAGATCGATGCGGAGAAACAAGCCACGATCCGTACGGAGATCACGGGTGTCCAGCGCGTTCTTTGTGGGGAGATTGTGGTAGAGCAAGGGCTCTCGCTTGTGGAGCGTCTGAAGCGACCGGTCTGACACGGTGGCGTCGCCGCGTACGAAGCGAATTTGATTGAGGGAGTACCCGGTCTTCACCTTGATCGCGAACGAGCGTGGGACGATTTCCAGATAGAGGGGCCCGGAATAGCCGGCTCGGATCTCATCGAATCCAGTGTTGAGATCTGTCACGACGCGAGTAAAGACATCCAGCCGTCCGGTCGTACTTTTGGGATTGGTTCGCGCCCGGAGGGTTTTGGGTAGCGCCAGACGTTCCAGCAGCGGCACTAAATAGACGTGGCCTTTTTCGAGCATGGCCCCCTCGATCAGGTCCATCTCGTACATCACGAGGTCGGACTGGTAGAAGTCCAGGACGTTGAGTCGGCTCGTGATCTCGGACAACTCCGGCAGGAAGCTGCTGATCAACCGATAGGCCTTGCGCCCGAGCCGCAGATCGAGACTGGCCGGCTGGATCTGCCGGTCTTCGATCAGCACGTCGGCGTGGATGGCACGGCTTGCGATCAGCTGCTTAATCTGTTGGTAGGGCAAAATGCCTTGTGTGGTGCGGGTGCTCACAGGCCGTCATGCTCTCCATTACTGCACGATCCCAGTGAAGGCGCTGCGCTGACCATCGGCAGTTCTCGTGCAGATTCTTGTCGTGGCTGCGGATAGTGGAATGCCTTGTTCTCATAGTTCTTCAAGAGAATCCCCGCCGCATCCATGTGCACCATGTAGTCGCCGGGGAGCAACGGAATCTTGCCGCCTCCGCCTGGTGCATCGATCACGAAGTGCGGAACCGCCATCCCGCTTGTGTGGCCTTGCAACGACTTAATGATATTCAGCCCCGTCTCGACCGTGGTGCGGAAATGATTCGTCCCCTTGGTCAGGTCCGCTTGGTAGAGGTAGTAGGGTTTGATGCGAGCGAGCAGGAGTTGATGCATCAATCGTTTCATGATGTCCGGATCGTCGTTGACGCCTTTGAGCAGCACGGTTTGCGCGCCGAG
>JBGPVY010000178.1:0-6503 GCA_041491905.1 Nitrospiraceae bacterium
GCAACGAATGACCACGGGCCAGACCCAGGCTCAAGGTTTCACGTTCTTCGGCACTCAGGTGGCTATAGGATCTCGTTCGCATGGCAACACCGTAGCCCATTAGGGCTTGAAGTGTTGCACTTGGAGTTAGAACTCAAGCAGTGTTAGGAAGAGCGAAGAAACGACTGGATCAGCGGCAAAGAGAAGCGAACAGAACTGAATGGGTCAAACTGCGAATCGCTAGGAATGACAAGGGGATTGCCTACTTCATCAATTACTTGAGCAATCCCCCTCTATCAGCTTGGGAGGCTAGGACTCTACCACTGAGCTACGCCCGCTCACTGAGTCGAATCCCACGCTGGCCTTGGAGCCAAGTCAAACGTCAAACGTCAATGGTCATTGGGCAATCGGGTAGAAGAAACGGCGGCAGCTCTCATAAGCGCACTTCACCATTGACTACTGACCAATGACATTTCTAAGGCCGCAGTTCAACCAGCGCGAATTTTCGTCGGCCGACCCTCAGGCGATAGGCTCTCCCGGCCACAATCGGTAACAGGGCATTCGCATCGCTCTGTTTCTGTTCATCGACCTCTAGGCCCCCCTGAATAATCAGACGCCGGGCCTCGCTCTTACTCGGCACAAGCCTCGTCTTGGTCACCAGATCGACAAGACTGATCGTCTGCCCTTCGCGCAGATCGTCCAGGGTCAAGGTCAAGCGCACATCCGGCTCGCTCGGAAATTCCCGCTCTTGAAATTTCTGCTGAAAGGCCGCCCTCGCCTGCTGACCGGCGTCCGCCCCGTGATACCGAGCAACGATCAAAGCCGCGAGCGCTTGCTTTGCCTCCATCGGATGAGCGGCCTTGACTCCAGATAAATCCTCCGTCGTGAGCAACTCGTAGTATCGGAGCATCGACGAATCGCTGATCGACATGAGCTTCCCGAACATGTCGTTCGGTTTGTCTTCCAGCGCGATGTAGTTGCCGAAGCTCTTACTCATCTTGCGTATGCCATCGGTCCCTTCCAACAGCGGCATCGTGATGACCACCTGCGCCTCTTGGCCGTAACCCCGTTGCAAGTCGCGCCCGACCAAGAGGTTGAACTTCTGATCGGTGCCGCCCAGTTCGATATCGGACTTGAGCGCTACGGAATCGTAGCCCTGCACGAGGGGATACATGAACTCATGGATGCTGATCGGTTTCTGCTCGTGGTACCGTTTATGGAAATCGTCCCGCTCGAGCATCCGCGCGACATTGTAATGCGCACTCAGATGGATCAACGCTTCCGCCGTCATCGCACTCATCCACCGGCTGTTGAACTCCACCAGTGTCTTCGCAGGATCGAGAATTTTGAAGATCTGCCGCTCGTAAGTCTTGGCATTCTCTAATACTTTTTGTTTCGAGAGCGCGGCGCGCGTTTCCGATTGGCCGGTCGGATCACCGATCATGCCGGTGAAATCGCCAATCAAGAAAATCACGTGATGTCCGAGTTCCTGAAAGTGTTTAAGTTTGTGGATCAAGACCGTATGGCCTAGATGCAGATCCGGCGCGGTCGGATCGAAGCCTGCTTTCACACGTAGAGGCCGATTCTCTTTCAAGGAACGTGTCAACTTCGATTCGAGTTCGGCCCGTTGGATGACCTCCACAGCTCCGCGGAGAATCAACTCGAGTTGACGGGAGAGTTCGCTCATGTCGTTTTCTTCCGTCTGTCTATAGATATGGCACCCGGCGTCACCGTGACCAATGGACGAATCCGCTCAAACTTCTTTTTCCCAATCCCTTTGACAGCCCGTAATTCATCAAGAGAGCGAAAGGCTCCCGCCGATTGCCGATACTCCATGATCCGTTCGGCCAACCGGGGACCGATCCCCGGCAGAGCGTCAAAATCCTGGTCCGTCGCCCGATTCAGATCGAGTAGGCCCTTGTGAGATCGTTTCGGAACAGCAGCGGGCGGAGGATCTGACAATAAGGCGACAGGGGGCGGACTCACCGTGGTTACGCGTCCACTGCCGGAAACAATTTCAGCCTTCGGCCCCTCAAACGAGTCGGCTGCAAGATCGCGCGCTCGATCGAAGGAGGTCGGCAGGGTCCACCCGATCCAGAATACGACTCCCATAGTCGCCGCGAACATCCCGAGCTTGATGATGAGAGAATAGAGCATAGTTGTCAGGTCAAACGTCCAAAGTCGAAAATGCTAAGACTTGATGACTTTAGGACTTGCGACATCTTTTCTTCTAGCTTGGTGAATCGCCTTCCCCGCGACATCTTCAGCTGCTTCCATCAGGCCTTCGGACAGCGTTGGATGGGCATGGATCATCTCCGCCATTTGCGTCACCGTCGCACCGACTTGCATTGCCATGGCCGCTTCATGCACCAGATCGGATGCGTGAGCTCCGACGATATGCATGCCCAGAATCCTGCCGCTCGCTGACTCGGCTATGACCTTGAACAACCCTGTCGTGTCCCCTGTCGCTTGCGCCTTCCCCAACCCGGCATATCGAAAACGTCCAACCTTGAGTGCCATATCGGGATTCTGCCCGGCAGCCTGGACTCGTTCGCGGGCTTGCTGTTCCGTCACACCCACGCGACCGATCTCCGGCAGGGTAAAAATTCCGGCTGGGATGACGTCGTAGCGGACCGCCGCCTGATGCCCCATGATATTCTCGACCGCGACTTTGCCCTGAGCCGAGGCCACGTGCGCCAACATGACCGTGCCAACTACGTCGCCGATTGCATAGATCCCCGGCACAGTGGTTTCCATCCGCTCGTTGACGAGGATCTCCCCTCGCCGTCCCGTCTGCACCCCCACATGCTCCAGTCCAATGCCGCTGCTATTCAATCCTCGCCCCACGGACACCAGTAGCTTCTCAGCCCCTACCTGCGTGCCATTTTTGAGATGCGCTGTGATGGTCGCCGGTGACCGCTCCAGTCTCTCGACGGTGGTCCCGGTCAGGACCGTCACGCCGCGTTTCTTCAGCTCCCGCTCCATCGTCGATGAGATGTCGTCATCCTCCAGAGGAAGCACGCGCGCCATCAATTCAACAATCGTGACCTCCGTCCCAATACCGCTATAGAGTGCCGCGAACTCGCATCCTTCGACTCCCGCGCCGACGATCAACAGACTGGCAGGAATGCGATCGAGGTCCAGGAGGTGTTGGCTTGTGAGGAGCTGCTGTCCGTCGATCGGAAACTGCGGCAAGTTCGGCCAAGACGACCCAGTAGCAATCACGATCGCATCAGCCTGAATATCCCGCGGCGCACCATCAGCTGCGGCCACCGTGACCGTCTGCCGATCCCGTAGTGATCCAGTCCCCTGTACATGCTCGATGTTCCACGCCTTGAAGAGTGTGGCAATGCCCTTCACGAGAGCCGCCACCACTATATTTTTCCGTGCGATCATCCGAGCGAGATCGTACGTGACTGGTCCTGGAACGAGCAGCCCCATATCCTCGGCTTTTTTGACCTTGTCGCCGAGTTCGACGACCGCCAGGAGGGCTTTACTGGGAATACAGCCCCAATTCAAGCAGACGCCGCCGAGCGCGTGGGACTCAATGACGGTGACGCGGGCGCCAAGCTGGGCCGCCCGGATCGCGGCGACATACCCACCAGGTCCAGCACCGAGAACGGCGATGTGCTTCTGGGAAGTCATTGAGTCATCGGTTCATTGCCGATTGATTCATTGCGAGAACTTAACAATGATCCAATCACACAATGGTTCAATGATTCAATGCACAAATGATTCAATGTTTCTGGCCGGCAAGAAAGGCTTCATACTGTGCAGCGGTCATCAGCTTGTCCACTTCGCTCGCGCTCGATAGATCAATCACCACCATCCAGCCTTTGCCATAGGGATCGGAGTTCACCACTTCCGGGTGGTCTTTCAAATCGGTATTGACCTTGGCAATGGTGCCACTCACGGGCGTGTAGATCGTGGACGTCGTCTTGGTCGATTCGACCTCACCGATCTGCTGCCCGGCCTTGATGACGGCACCAGTCTTCGGCATATCGATGAAGACGATATCACCCAACGCATCTTGGGCGAAATGACTGATGCCAACCGTGGCCTGCATGCCGCTCACGCGGACCCATTCATGCTCTTGGTGGTAACGGAGGTCTTTCGGAATCATGCGCGCTCCTTGTGAAGAAGGCCAAGGTTCAGGTTAACCCGGACTATTCATGAATACCTGATATGTCGTCCGATCCTCTCGCCCGGCGGGGCTTTTCTCGTTCGGCCTCCTCGACGGACTGAGCGTTCGCCTGCGTCGGCCTTACTTACGAGAAGCCCCGGCGGGCTTCGGTCTCGAACGCCCTCAACCTCTGCCTTGATCTCGACCTGAAAATTTTTATCGCGGGATCGTAGTGGTCCGGCACCTCTTTTGTCAAGGAATTGCTGGCCCGTTCATCAGCAGCAGATGTGGCCCAGCTTGCCCAGCATTCTTCGCGAGTAGGGTTCTCACAGCCGTCACCAGAGTTGATGGATCCGAGGCGCCCAGGGTCATGCCCATCCAGAGTTGCCGTTCATCCCCAGCCGTCGGCGCTAATCGTTGTCGCACCGTTTCCAGCCCTGCCCCTTGCTCATCAGATCGTTCAGACATGCCCGGCTCTGGCTGGATGACCAGGTGGAGCCCACGTTGCTTGGTTTCGAGCACGTCTTCTCCATACTCCGTCAAGGCATCTACTGGAAAGAAGACCGCACGCTCATGAACGACCACGGCAACCAGAAGTCCCTGTCGCGTCTGCCGCAACTGCTGGGTTAATCGTGCCACAAACCCAAGATAGGCCCTCGTCTTCCACCCGACCCAGCGCCATGCGTCTGGTGATACAGACTGATCGTGGCTATCGAATGGCGACCCAAAAAGCCCTTCGAACATCCGTCGCGACGTCGGGCTCCATTCCTCGGCAAATCCCTTGGCCCTCCTGGCCCCAACCACCAACCCATCAATGTCTGTCCGCAATAAATCCTGTGCAACCTCACTCACGAGACTCTGATAGTCAGGATGGAGTACATCCACACGACCGACCGGCTGGAACACCTGGCCTGTCCTGTTGGCCATGGCGATGCCCCACTCAGGATTCACCGTCGTCCATCCAGGCTCATGCAGATTGAGCGACGCCAACACCGCCATCCCTTTGGCATGGGCTGCCGGCACGATCACCGTAAAAAGATCCTCGACGACTGGGACCTTTGACGTCTGAAAGTACACCCCCACGGGGCCTGACTGCATCGTTTCACGAGAAGGAGATCCCGCCTCGATAATCAACGATGTCACTCCTGCGTCAGCGAGCTGCTCAATCCATGGCCCGACATCAGGAATCGTGAGCCACTCCGCGTTCATCAGCCAGAGCGCAATCTGCTTGCGTTCCAGCAAGGACGATGGGCCGAGACTCCCGCGAAATGCATCCAGCCGATTGAGGGCGTGAAACTCATAACTGCCGGCGAGCGGGGTGGGTCGCGGTGCAGCCCCAACCACAGCGCGATAGGCAGCCAGCGCAGCCGGGATGTCCCCACCCTGCTCATACGAGCGCGCGAGCCACCAACGAGCTTCACTTAACCTGGGAGAATCCGGATTGGAATCCACAAATCGTTGGAAGAGTGCACTCGCGCGTGGATAGCGCTCTTGCACATAGGCACGATAGGCGGACTCAATGAGCCGCGTCTGAGCGTCCAGTGCTGGATCGACACCCGATGTGGCAGGCCGCATCGAAGGAGGAAACCGGTGCGCCAGACTGGCGCACCCCGGAAGAACCACGAGCAGCACGCACGAAATCCATCTCACAACATCCGGCCAACGATGAACGGGAAAGGGCACAGCCGTTCACGCCTGCCGACAGGCGTCCCTATCCGACCAGATCCATTCCAGGAAAGAAATATCCAATCTCGAACTTGGCGGTCTCCGGCGAATCGGATCCATGCACGGCGTTAAATTCGATGTTCGTCCCATGTGCCTTGCGAATCGTGCCCGCCTCCGCCTTGGCCGGATCGGTCGCACCCATCAGCTCCCGATTCTTCTTGATCGCGTTGTCACCCTGCAGGACCAGCACCACGACCGGACCGGACGACATAAATCTACAGAGGCTATCGAAAAACGGACGGGCCTTATGCACGGCATAAAATCCCTCCGCTGTCGATTTGGAGAACCGCATCATGCGTATGGCCACTGGCTTCAGGCCGGCTTTGTCATAGCGGGTAATAATGTCGCCAATCGCGTTCTTCTTCACCGCATCAGGCTTGATGATGGCTAATGTTCGTTCACTCATTGCTTGAAGTCTTGCTCCAGTCTAATTTGGAAACTTGGCAAAAATGACAGGCTCATTATAAGGATGGGCTACATGCCTTGCAATGGAGCGACAGCCTTAGCCCGCATTATTCATGAACACTTCTGCTGCAATCGCCGATCCACTGCTACGACGAACCTTCGGCCGGCGGGCTCGCCCCTCGGACCCTCACCGTACTGCACGAGTACGCATCGGGTCCTCACGGCTCCGCGCGCCGGTCTCGCGACGCGGCTCAGCGATTTCGCGACGAAC
>JBGPVY010000256.1:0-3983 GCA_041491905.1 Nitrospiraceae bacterium
CCCACGATGAAACTGTGGTCCCTCGATGCGCGCAGTTGAGGACCCATCTGCCCACCCCCTTCAATGGGAGGTGAGCAGAGAGAGAAGAGGAAAGCAGGGAAGCCTGGCGATTCCCTGTGCTCGCGCAACGCGCGGCCTCAGAAGGCCCTCGTTGGACGCGCGCAGTTGGGATCATCCCAGCCACCCCTTAGTAAAGGCGGTAGGTAGTCACTCGCTGCGGCCTTGCTTGGGAGAAGGCGCGTCCCTGGGCGAAGAGGCTGTCTTGTCAGACTCAGGGCGGGCGGGTGAAGTAGCCGCCAGGGTTGGGCGGGTGAGAAGTCTGGCCTTTTTGAGCATCCTGCGGGAGGGCTCTTTTGTCGTGCTACGTGTGCAGATTATCGAAGTTCTAACTTGCAGCAATAGTGTTCCCGCAGCCTGTTAGTCCTAATCCGGCTTCTCTCTCATCTTCTGTCGCTTAATCAAGCGGGCCAGGTACGTGCGTTGGATCTTGAGGCGGTCTGCTGCTTTTGTCTGATTGCCCGCCGCTTCTTCGATGGCTCGCTCGATGATGTAGCGGCCATGTTCTTCCATCGACTCATGGTACGGGAGTGAAAGATAGGGAAGGCATTCGCCCGGCGAGGTGCGGCCCACGGCATCCAACGACAGCATGCCCGGTTCGATGGTGTCTGACTGGTTCAAGACGACGGCCCGTGCGACGACGTTCTCCAATTCGCGAATGTTGCCCGGCCAACGGTACCGGCTCATGGCCTCCATTGCCGCGGGGCTGAGCATCATGCCGGGACGTTTCGCGTCCCTGGCATGTCGGTTCAAGAAAAACTTGGCCAGAGCAGGGAGGTCATCGGGCCGTTCGCGGAGCGGGGGCAGAGTCAGGCTGATGACGTTCAAACGGAAAAAGAGATCCTCGCGAAACTCACCGGTCTTCACGGCCTGTCGGAGATCCTTGTTCGTGGCGGCGATGATCCGAATATTGATCGACACGAGGCGAGTGCCGCCGACTCGATGAAATTCCCTGTCCTGGAGCACGCGCAACAGTTTGGCTTGCAGTGGGAGCGACATGTCTCCGATCTCGTCCAGGAAGATTGTGCCTCCGTCCGCCATCTCCAGTTTGCCCTTTTGGAGGCGATCCGCGCCGGTGAAGGCGCCGCGTTCATGCCCGAAGAGTTCGTTTTCGAGCAGCGTTTCCGTGAGGGCGACACAGTTGATGACCACGAGCGGCATGGCCTGACGCGGACTCCACTGGTGGATGGAACGGGCGAAGAGTTCCTTGCCCGTGCCGCTTTCACCAAGCAGTAACACGCTGGCATCGGATTTCGCGGCACGTTGGGCTGACTCCATCACCGCACGGATCTTCGCGCTCATGCCCACAATCGAGGCGTAGCGGCTGTCGACTTCGGACTTGAGACAGGCCACTTGCCGTTTGAGGGTGTTTCGCTCCAAGGCCTTGCCGATCACGATGAGGAGATGGTCTTTGTCCAGCGGCTTGGTTAGAAAATCGTAGGCGCCGGTTTTCATGGCCTCGACGGCGGCATCGATCGAGGCATGGGCGGTCATGACGATCACCGGGAGATCCTCGGCTGGTTTGACTTTCGGGAGTCGCTTGAGGACCTCAAGGCCGGTCAGGCGTGGCATATCCAGATCGAGCAACATGAGGTGCGGAGCTTCCTGCTCGACCAGCTCGAGCGCCTGCACCCCATCGCGTGCGATCACGGTTCCGTAGTCGGAGGCCTGCAGACGATCCTCCAACATCGTGGCAATATCAGGATCGTCGTCGACGATGAGAATTTTGGCCTTCATCTTGTCCTTCCATTCGTGGGATGGTGAGGATGATTCCGACTGCGTGCGTCGAGCGATAGTCATCCATCTATATGATCCCTCCAAGCTTGCTTGCTTTCCCTCTCCTGGAAGGGCACCCATGTTGGTCTACGTGCGGCCGTCGAACGAGGCCCTTCTCAGGGCGCGCGTTCCGGGAGCACAGGACCAACATGGGTGCCCTTCCAATCCTTTTTATCGTGGGGGCTCCGCGAGCAAGGGAATCGTCCTCACTCTCCCACTTCTACTCCATTACGTTCATCACGAGCCCAGTCAGCGGTTTCGGGAAGAAGTACGTCGACTTGTGGGGCATGCGTTCGCCGGCCGTCGCGACGGCTTGCACTTCGCTGACTTTTGTCGCGTTGAGCAGCAAGGCTCCGGTTCCCGCTCCCTTCGCCACCCAAGCCAAGGCTTCATGATCATCCTTCGTATAGAGGATAGCCTCCTGTTCCTCTTGCGTAGGGCAGAGCGTCGTGACGACGAGTCGTTGGAGCAGCGACACATCGAGTTTGGCGCGAGGAGAGGCTTGTGCGGGCGGACGATGGGCTGGTTTCAAGCTCAGCGTGACGTAACGGCTGTCTCCCCTCAACGCCAGTCCGAACACCGGAACCATGCGGCCGTTGGTTCGTAAGGCCTCGATGAATTTCGCGCGCGTGGTTGCTTGTGTGGCCGCCGTGAACGGAAATTCCTGCAGGTCGAACGTGGTACCTAGCGATGATTGCACACGGTCATAAGAAGGCAGGGCTGTGGTCGTAACCCGATGCGTCGGGAGTACGGTTAAGCCCGGGTCTTCAAGGGCGGTCAATAGCATCAGGACACCGTCGTACGACTGCTGGCCGGCAAGCGACCCAGCCTGCTGCCGGCGGAGTTTCTGATAGTTCAACGCGGTCTCGTAGCGATGATGGCCGTCTGCGATAAACAACGGCTTGCTGCGCAAGGCGTCGACCGCGTGCTTCAGTACGGCTGGATCCGTCACAGCCCAGAGTTGCTGACGGAACCCCACATCGTCGCGAAAGTCGATCGGGGCAGGTTCACCCTTGATTGCCCCTTCCAGCAGGCCCATCACCGCTCCTTGGGGGTCGGAGTAGAGCGACCAAATGGGGCTGAAGTTCGTCTTGCAGGCTTCGAGCAGATTCAGCCGATCTGTTTTGGCGGCCGAGCGCGTATTCTCGTGCGGGTAGATATGTCCAGAATCGAGTGTTTCCAGTTTTACGGTGGCGAGAAAGCCCTTGAGAGTTTTCGTCGGCGAGCCGGTCGGAGCATAGGGCGCGGTGTATTCGATCGTATGGTAGTAGAAGGTTGGCTGCGCATCGCGTTTCAGCGTCCCGCTCTTAAGCCAGTCGCGAAGGGTCAATGCGGCGCGGGTGTATCGATTATTGGCTGGACCGTCGCCGGGTTGATCGAACCCCAATTCGAGTCGAATGATGTTCTGCGGGTGGCGATCGTGCAAGGCCTTCTGCCCGGCCGCATCGATGATGTCGTAGGGCGGCGCCACGACCTGTTTGATATCTCCGACAACCGTCGTATCGTACCGCATGCCATGAAACGGAATGATCATCGACATAGCGAAATCCTCTACTCGATAAGTGGTTGGGCCGTTGCGGCGCAACGACCAGAGGGGTGGAACCTTTCCCGCTGCGCGGTGCCGTGTTCCATGGCTGTTCCGTGGAACACGTGAGGAGAAAGGCTATCGATCGCGGGTAACCATATAGTTGGCGGTCACCGAGAGGGCTCGTTTGGCCGTACTGTCTTCGAACTGGTTGAGATCTCGTTGGGCCGCGGCGACGTAGGATCGTGCGCGGTCCATGGCATAGGTGATCGAGCCCAATTCTTCCATCAAGCGAATGAACCGACCGAGGTCTTCCTCTGTCAGGGCCCTGCTTTCCATGCGGTCGACGATCATCTGCCGGTCCTGTTCCGAACAATGATGCAGCAGATGTAACAGCGGCAGCGTGGCCTTGCCTTGGCGGAGGTCCTGCCCCAGCGTCTTGCCCAAGTGTTCGCCATTGGCGGTGTAGTCGAGGGTATCGTCGGCCACTTGGAAGGCGATCCCAAGATGTTGGCCGAACCGGAAGAGCGCATCCTGCTGGCCCTCAGAGGCGTACGCGAGAATGGCGCCCATGCGACAAGCGGCGGCAATCAGGCCGGCCGTTTTGTGATCTACAATCTTAAGA
>JBGPVY010000160.1:0-6829 GCA_041491905.1 Nitrospiraceae bacterium
CGAACGATCTTGGATGGAACGCAGCGCCAGCAGACATTATGCGCAACCTCCTCAAGATGTATGAACTGGCCACAGCGGCCGGGATCAAGCCGGTGCCGGTGACCGTTCCATCGATCAGAGTGGGTGACGATCTTCGCAGTGAGGAGGGGCGTCGGTGGTTCGCAGAGCATCTTGAGCGGCGGCGCGAGCTTAACGGGTTGATTCTCCGCTACGCCGAAACGAAACGGCTGGCAGCCTTCGACCTCTTTGACGCCACGGCGGAGCCCGAGACTCAACAACTTGCGGCCCGGTACTCCAATGACGGGCTGCATCTGACCACAGCTGGATATCGGCTGGTTGCTGAGCGGTTGTACCAGGAGGTGTTTGCAGCAGCGCTGGCGTGTGGGTCGTGACACGAGGAGACCATGATGCGTGACGTGACCGATCGGGACTTCGACCACGTCGTGGAGCAGGCAGGGTTGCCGGTGCTGGTGGAGTTCTGGAAACCAGGATGCGGGAGTTGCCGAGCGCTGATGCGTGAACTTGAGAATCTGGAGCTCGATGTGGACGGCAAGGTGCTGATCCTGAAAATGAACGTCGAGGAGAACTTCCAGATTCCAGCGGAGCTGGAAGTTCGCGCATTACCGGTGCTGGCCTTCTATCGCCAGGGAAAGTTCGAGCGGTTTATCGGCGGGCTGGGGACCAGAGAGGAGATTCTCAAGCAGTTGCGGCTGACATGAAATAAGTCGCTACAAGGTTCGCCAGGTCCGCCCATCTTTTTCAATGAGGCGATCGGCTTCGACTGGCCCACAGGTTCCCGCCGGATATTCAGGCAACCACCGCAGCCCTTGCCGGTGCCATCCTTCCAGAATTTTGGTGATCCATGCCCAGGATGCTTCAACGGCGTCGCGCCGCATGAATCGGGAGGCATCGCCGGCCATCACGTCCAAGAGCAACCGCTCATAGGCTTCGGGCGACGGGCGGCCGAAGACCTCGCTGTATTGAAAGTCCATTTCCACCGGGTGTGTCTGCGCGCGAGTTCCCGGCACGCGCGAGACGATTCGGAGAGAGAGCCCTTCCTCCGGTTGGATGCGCAGCGCCAACACGTTCGGCGGTTGCGGCTGCTGCGCATTGGCGTTGAACAGGATTTGCGGGATGTCCTTGAATTGTACCGCGATCTCGCTGGCGCGATGAGGGAGCGCTTTTCCGGTGCGCAGATAGAAGGGCACGCCGGCCCAGCGCCAGTTTTCCACGAAGCATTTGAGCGCGACATAGGTTTCCGTCGTGGAATCGGGATGAATCCCGTTCTCACGACGATAGCCCGGGATGGGCGCGCCTTGGCCCGTGCCTTCACTGTATTGGGCACGGACGGTGACGTGCTCGACGTCCTGATCGGTGATGGGCCTGAGGCAGCGTAGGACTTCCATCTTCGCATTGCGCACCACATCCGGATCGAGCGAGTAGGGAGGTTCCATCGCGACCAAGCAGAGCAGCTGCAGCAGGTGGTTCTGCACCATGTCGCGTAACGCACCGGCTTCTTCGTAATAGCTGGCCCTGGTCCCGACGCCTTCCGCTTCGCTCACCGTGATCTGCACATGATCGATGTACTTGTGGTTCCAGATCGGCTCGAAAATGCTGTTGGCAAACCGGACGACCATGAGATTCTGAACGGTTTCTTTTCCCAGATAGTGATCGATGCGGTAGATCTGCGATTCGTCGAACACGCGCCCCGTCACTTGGTTGATGGCTTGGGCGGAGGCCAAATCTCGGCCGACCGGTTTTTCGACGATGATGCGGGCATAGGGCGCATGAGCCTCCGGCTTCGTCGCCAATCCTGCTTGTTCAAGACCCTCGCACACGGATGCAAACGAACTGGGAGGGATGCTCAGATAGAAAATCCGGTTGCCGGGTAACTGGAGGTTCCGCTCAATGTCTTCTGCTCGAGCCTTCAGTCTGGCAAAGGTGTTCGGGTCGTCATTTCCCCCCGACACGTAAAAGAGGTGTGGTGCGAAGTCTTTCCACTTGTCTTCTGCCAAGGCTTGCCGGGAATGTGTCACGACGCCGTCACGAAGCGTGGCGCGGAACTCCTCGTCGGTCATCAACTTGCGGCCCAACCCAATCACTGCAAAGCTCGGTGGAAGGAGTCCATCGAGGAGCAAATTGTAGAGGGCAGGAATCAGACGCCGACGAGCCAGATCGCCGGACCCTCCGAAGATGACGAGGGTACAGCGCTTGACCGGGGGAATCGTTTCCTCTGAGGGGCTGATATCGATACGTGGGCTATTCGGTGGCATAGGGCGCAGGCGTTACCGGGCTGTGGAAAAACTCGATTGATACACAAAACAACGTTGGAAATTCCCTTTTGCCGCTGATGCCTGAAAATTTTCAGGATGCTCAAAAAGTCTGTCCAGCAAGGCCGCAGCGAGCGAAGAGGCGAGGCGTACGCTTCGGTACGTTGAACCTCTGAGCGAAGCGAGAACGCCGCTGGCGGACTTTTTCAGCATCCTGTTACCGGCGAACCGCATGGCCGCCGAATGCATTCCGCAACGCGGCCAGCATCTTTTCCGCAAAGGACTCGCTTTGCCGCGATCGGAATCGAGTGAATAAAGCCGTTGCGAGCGTCGGGACCGGTACATCCTTTTCGATTGCATCAGCGATCATCCAACGACCCTCGCCGGAATCCTGCACGTAGCCTTTTAACTGTTCCAGCCGCGGATCCTCTTTCAAGGCGCCGGCCGCCAATTCCAAGAGCCAGGATCGAACGACACTGCCGTGCATCCAGAGGTCTGCGATCTTTGCGAGATTGAGCTTGTAGTCGCTTTTCGCCATCAGCTCGAAGCCTTCCGCATACCCCTGCATCATGCTGTATTCGATTCCATTATGCACCATTTTCACGTAATGCCCGGCGCCCACTCCGCCGACGTGAGCCCAGCCCTGCTCCGGCGCCAGCGTGGTCAAGATCGGCACGAGCTGTTTCACCGGCGCCTCGTCGCCACCGACCATCAGACAGTAGCCGATGGTCAGGCCCCAAATGCCGCCGCTGGTGCCGGCATCGACATAGTGAATCTGCTTCTTCTTGAGGTCCCCGGCCCGTCGAACATCGTCGTGGAATCTGGTATTGCCGCCATCGATTACCGTGTCGCCCGCGTGGAGCAGTGCCGCGACGGCCTGAACGGTCTCCTCTGTCGGCGCGCCGGATGGGACCATGATCCAGACCGCGCGCGGGGCCTTGAGCTGGCCGACGAGATCGGCCAACGACGAGGCGCCGACACAACCAACTCCTTCGGCCTGCTTGATCAAATCCGCCGATCGATCATAGACCACCACCCGGTGCCGGTCACGTTGCAACCGGGTAACCATGTTCATCCCCATTTTCCCGAGACCGATGAACCCGATGTCCATAGTGACTCCTTCTGATGCGGTCATGGCTGGGCGAGATCGCGCAAATTACGCTCCTCAAAAGGAGGTGTCATCTGTTCAGACCTGCAAACACAATGACTGGCTGGCGAGCCCCATGTGACAGCAGTCTGATGACCGATCTTGGAGCCCTGTCAGTCGATTCTGGCAGGATTCGGTACGTCCTTAAAGAGAGTATCGGCAAGATCGCGGCCAAAGTTGAGCCGTTCCGGCAAAGTGGCCGCAGTCAGGAACCGCCCAGCCAGGTCACCCAGCCCCGCATCGCGGGAGGCGATGAACTTTGGCACGTCACTCGGCGCAGTCAGCCAGAAGCCCCGTAGACGGAAGAACGCGCTGACGACGTCATCGAAAAATAGTGAGAGTAGATACTGCGCGGTCGCAGGCCTGTCGGCCAGATCTCGCGCCTTTCCCAGCCAATGGAAACACTCCGCCTTCATCCGGATCTGCTCATTGATGCTGACGGGGGGCGGCCCCTGTCGGAACCGTTGGTGGGCGCGTTCAATGAGTTTAGCGCCGATGCTGTCGTGATCGAAGAGGATGCGGGCTTTCCGTAAGAGAGACGGAAGGCGCGGCGAGTAGGGGAGGTCCTCCTCCATCTCTTGATGCCCCCGATAGCGGATGTCAGCCAGACGATCGGTGACACGGACGATCTCGTGGCCGTCGGCCTGTCCTTTCACGAGTGCTATGAGATCGATATCGCTGTGAGTCGTGATGGCGCGCCGAACGCTGGACCCCACCAGGATCACACTGACGAGATCGCCCCCGCGGCGGCCACGGACGTGGCGCAAGGCCACCGCGACAAGCTCTTCAAATCCCGGTTCATCGATCGGGTCCGGTTGTTCCGGCGGCTCCGGCATCGCCAGGAGTTCTGCCTTCAATTCTTCTGACGTGGGAATAGGTTGGGTGGCGGGGCTATCCATGTTTAGGCTCCCTGTATGAGCTGAATATGTTTCGGGAGCGATCCCAGCCAGTCCTCGAACGGTTGCTCCGCATCAACGATAATTTCCAACTTGCCATTGGTCAACCGCCGGACGACACCTGGGCTTTCTGGAGACAACGGGATTTCGACCCACTCGCGATTCAGACCGAGCGAGTCGGTGACCTCAAGGATCCGGCTGATGTGTTTAAACGACACAGCTTCTAACGGCATTGGTGCTCCATCACGCGGCATTCTAGATTTCAGTGGGAGACGTGTCAATGAGCGGAGGCCTCAGTCCCCCAACACACGGGTAAAGATCTCGCAGGCTTCTTCGGTCATGGCACTGGAGACATCCAAGTGGGTGACGGCTCGAAAGCTGGTGCCGCCGATAGCATTGATCAAGACCCCCGCCTGCTTCAAGGCGGTGACGATCGCCGGGGGACTGAGGTGGTGGCCGATCACATCGAAAATGACGATGTTCGTGTCGACATCTTGAGGACTGATCCTGACCGCCGGGATTTGTTGCAGCTGTCGCGCCAGGCGCTTGGCGTGGTCATGGTCCACTTTCAATCGTCCAATATGGTGTTCGAGCGCATAGATGCCGGCGGCGGCGAGGATGCCGGACTGCCGCATCGCACCGCCATACATACGGCGCAACCGCTTAGCCTTATCGAGGAGGGTCAGATCATTCATCATGAGGAGTGAACCGGCCGGTGCTCCCAGTCCTTTCGAGAGACAGACTGACAGGGTATCAAAGTGCTGGGCATAGGAGGCCGGCGGCAAGGTGGTGGCAGCGACGGCGTTGAATAATCGTGCACCGTCCAAATGCATCGGGATGCTGTGGGTGGCAGCCACCGCGCGAATCCTTTCAATCGTCGCCAGGGGATAAATCGTTCCACCGCCGCTAGTATGGGTATTCTCCAGACAGATCAGAGCCGTTTGAATCGTGTGCGGGTCTTTAGGACGGATTGCCGTCTCAACCTGTTCGGGTGAGATGAGACCCCGATTTCCTGTGACCCAATGGAGTTGTACGCCTGCCAGTGCCCCTGCGGCGCCCTGCTCATACCGGACGATATGTGCCGTACTCTCGACGATCACTTCTTGGCCCGGTTGCGTGTGGAGGCGAATGGCGAGTTGATTGGCCATCGTGCCGGACGGCACGAAGAGCGCGGCCTTTTTCCCAAACATCGTGGCCGCCATGTCTTGCAGCCGATTCACGGTGGGATCTTCGCCGTAAACATCGTCTCCCACTTCCGCGCGGGCCATCGCCTTTCGCATGGCTTCAGTGGGTTTCGTGACCGTATCGCTGCGCAGGTCGATCATCAAGCGTCCGTGAGAATGCCACAAGATCGTGGGCCGCGCGCATTCTAGCAAATTTTCTCCTTGCGTGGGAGAGTCGGTCACGGCAGGATGCCCTTCGTATGGCGTGGCTTCGAGACGTGCTTCCGTCGGTGACCGATGCAGAACCGGACGAAGCCGTCCCGGTAGGCTGGGCATTCCTCTATTTTTTCTGTCTCCTCTGCGGCTACTACATTCTGCGTCCCGTTCGCGATGAGATGGCGATCGAGGGTGGGGTGCAGCACCTGCCCTGGATGATGACCGCCACCTTCGTGACGCTCTTGCTCGTGACGCCGCTCTTCGGGTGGCTCTCCGCCCGCGCACCGCGGTATCGGTTGCTCTTGACTGTGTACACATTTTTCGGTTTCAACTTGGTTCTGTTCTTCGTGGCAATGATCGGCCACCTCTCTCCCAAGTGGACCGCCCGCACGTTCTTCGTATGGCTGTCGGTGTTCAATCTGTTCGTCGTGTCGGTGTTCTGGAGTGTCATGGCCGATCTCTTTACACCGACGCAGGGCGCCCGACTCTTCGGTGTGATTGCTGCCGGCGGCAGTATCGGCGCGATGGTCGGCCCGCTTCTCACCACCGGGTTGACCTATCTCATCCCCATCCCCGTGCTGCTGCTCATCTCGGTAGGGTTTCTCGTCGCCTGCGGGCTCTGCGTGTATCAACTGGATCGATGGGCGATGGCGCGACCCTCTCGACAGATCAGTCGGCAGGGTGAACCGATTGGCGGCAGTATCTGGGCGGGGGTCAGACTGGCGCTCTCGTCGCCCTATCTTCTGGGCATCTGCCTCTATCTGTTCTTTCTAACGACGACCGCGACATTTTTGTATCTGGAACAAATGAGGCTGGTGAGCGAGCAGATTCCCTCCCCGGAAGGGCGCACCCGTCTGTTTGCCCTCATCGACCTGGTCGTCAACGTGCTCACGTTTCTAATGCAGGTGACGGTGACGAGCCGGGTGATCAGCCGGTTCGGGTTGGCGTCGGCGCTCGTTGTTCTTCCCATTGCGAGCGCCATCGGGTTTGGCGTGATCGGCGTCATGCCGTTCCTGGTCGTCTTCATTCTCTTTACCGTCGTGCGGCGAGTCGGTGAATATGCACTCGCCAAGCCTGCCCGCGAGGTCCTTTTCACGGTGGTGAGTCGGGAGGAGAAATATAAGGCCAAGAACTTTA
>JBGPVY010000203.1:0-5827 GCA_041491905.1 Nitrospiraceae bacterium
AACCAGATTGACCAGATCCCCGCCACGCGCTGCGAAATACGTGCTGGCACCTTTTTCCCCGGACTCTCAATCTCCTTTCTCGACAATACCTTGGCTGGCCGGCCCTTTCCTGATAGGGTAAACTCATTGATCCTGAGAACGATCTATGGCCATCTTACTCGTCGATGACTCGCAGGATGATTGTCTGCTCATCGGGGCCTACTTGAGGTCCGCCGACTACGCGGTTGTCCCCACTAATTCGGCGAAAGAGGCGTTGCATTACTTGAAGAGGCTAACTGAGGGCGAGCCTTTGGCCCCAATCGATTTGATTTTGCTTGATGTCATGATGCCTGGGTATGATGGACTCGACGCCTGCACGCGGATTAAATCTATGAAGCAATTTGAAGCGGTCCCGATCCTGATGGTCTCGGCTGATACGACCTCCGGCACTATCCAATTGGCATTTCGGCGAGGTGCTGTCGACTATATCCGAAAGCCAATAATCAAGGCTGAGCTCTTAGCCAAGGTCGCGATGGTACTCAGAATCCAAGAAGACACCAAACAGCGAGCGCAGTCACAGAAGATGATACCCCAGAAGGCGAACATCCAAGTCCCTCTAACTATCGACATCTTAACGGGCATTATGAACTGGTGGAGTTTTGATGAGCTCTTCGAGCAGGAGTGGGGACGCGCGGCAAAAGAACACCTTCCTATTTCCCTGCTCTTCGTTACCCTGGAAAATTTTAAGACCTTTAACGACACCTATGGGTACCTCACGGGTGACGAGTGCCTACAGAAAATCGCTCAGATTACACAAGAGACTTTCGCCCAGCCAGGCCAGGTCGTGGCGCGGTATCGGGGTGCGGAGTTTGTCGTGCTGCTATTCGGTACAGAAGCCGAGGATGCGAAGCCTATGAAGGACCATTTCCACAAAACCATCGAGGCCTTGGATCTTGGCCCTACCGTTGCTGTAGGGGTGGCGACCGCGTACCCCAATGAAGGCACCTCTCGTGGATCTCTTCTCACTTCGGCCAAGAACGCAGTTCCCAATCGGAAGTAGAAGAACCGCAATCCCGTCTTAATCACTACCTCCTATCATGAGGTTGACTTCCCTCAGATCGCCCTCGATCACACGAGATGAAGTGTGGTCCCAGATCAAAAGCAGTACTTTCCGAACCACCTAAACGAGTGGACGAAATCCCTGGATTAGTGGGTAGAAGAAACAGGGATAATCCACTTTAAGGGTTTGCCTGGTCCATCGTTGTGTGAGGGAAGAGCGATTCAGAGGCAGTCTAACTGGTTTATTTGGTCTATCTGGTTTCTCTCGTTTATTTCGTTCTCTGAACCAGACAAACCAAAGAAACCAAACAAACCAGATGAACCAACTGAACCAGATCCTCGCCACGCGCCTCGAAATGGGGCCTAGCAACTATTCATTTCTCTTCTCGAATTTTCACTTTCTCTAGAAACCCGCCGAGGTCTGGATTGGCATAGAGACCGAAGGCATCAGCAACGATCCCTTTTAGTCCATCATCACTCTCAATGGCATAAACGACAGACATGTCATCCGGATCGCTTGCTCCTTCGAACCGATAGTGTTCCACGATGGTGAGTTCGTCAGCCATGAAGCTTCTTCCGCTGTTCACATCTCGAAACGTTCGATCCAGAAACTCGAAGTTTGCTGTGAACCCTCTTTTCTTCAACTCTTCAATGGCCTCGACCATATTTGTGTAATTCTTGGTGCTCATCACGCTCCCGCAAGGGATGACGACACAAGGGTATTCTACTTTCTCAGGGTTGACCTGGTCTATGCCTTCGCGGTGCATCGGACTGCTGTATGGTCGGAGCCTTGAATGAGGGGAGGGCGATTCAGAGGCAGTCTAGCTGGTGCGCGGGGCTGTCTGGTCTCTTTGGTTCGTCGGACCACACACACGAGACAGACCGAAGAAACCAGATGAACCAGATCCCCGCCACACGCCGCGAAATAGTTCCTGTGTGCATTTTCTTTTTCCCACAATCGAGCGGGGATGGACTGCACCACGATTTTCTCTGAATATCTTGAAGTGATCGGCATTCGATCTTGAAATGTCCATAGGAGGAATGGTATGGCAAATCTCATTCAGCAACCGACCATCAACAGGAGGTGGACATGTACGATCTGAAGAATCTTAGCAAGATGAAGAATCTAGAGGCGAATGCGCCCGAGGCGATGAAAGCGTTTGTGGCCTTCGACAAGGCAGCCTTGGCTGGGGGAGCTATTCCGGGAAAGTATAAGGAGCTGATGGCACTCGCTGTCGCGTTTACTACCCAGTGCCCGTATTGCATCGAGATCCACTCGAACAAGGCGCGAGAGATAGGCGCTTCGGATCCGGAGATCGCCGAAGCCGTTCTAATCGCTGCAGCGTTGCGCGCGGGTGGGGCGATCACCCATGGCACACATGCCATGAAGGGAACCTGAACGGCATTCTCGACGGAGCCTGAGAAACCGGGACATTCTACTTTTTCGGATCAGCCCAGTCCATTCCTTTGGCGTGCATCGAACGTGACTGCTGTCTTGTCTCTCTCGTTCGTCGAACCAAACAAGCGAGACTGACCAACGAGACCACATGCACCAGATCCCCACCACGCGCCGAGAAATGGCTCCTGCCACCTTTTTCTCTCCCGTACCATACGACGAAAGGCCTCATGTTGCCGCAGCCGCCGGAGACGCGGTATTGGAACGGCCATCGGATTACTTCTTTCGGAGATTCGTCAAGAACCCCAGAATGTCGCGCACAGAAATCATGCCGACCAATTTTCCACCCTGCGTCACGCCGAGATGTCGGATATGCGTGTTGGCCATCAGATCGCTGACATCTAATACGGTCTTATCCTCTTCGATCGTCAGGATTGGGGCCGACATAATCTTTTCAGCCGTTGTCGTGAGGGTATCGACTCCAGCGGCGACCACGCGCCGGACCATATCGGTATCCGTAAGGATGCCGACGATCTCCTTCCCATTCGTCACAAACAGGCTGCTGATGCGGCGATCGCGCATAAGCCGTGCCGCCGTCTGCACATCCGTATCCCGCTCAACCGTAATAAACTTCTCACTCGGAACCATGAACGACTTGATTGGATCCATGCACTGTCCTCCCTTGGCTAATTCAGTCCATCACCCTCCACCCTGCCGTTTGATCCGGCCTATCCGCGCGGAGAGCAGGATTGTAGCGATTGATTGGTCAAGCGGATTGTTGGGATCATAGGCAGTCTCGGTAATCTGGTGTGGGCAAGTCTACTGCAAAATCGTGGACGTATCCATCACTCTGTACAGGATGTGGGAGCCTTGTGTGAGGGGAGGGCGATTCAGAGGCAGTCTATCTAGTTTGTTTGGTCTATCTGGTTTATCTCGTTTATTTCGTTCTCTGAACCAGACAAACCAAAGAAACCAAACAAACCAGATGAACCAACTGAACCAGATCCCCGCCACGCGTCGCGACATGGTTCCGGGCACATTCTCTTTCTTCTGGCAACCTACGCCGAGGTCATCCTGTTGGCAGAGCATCGATTGACCGCAGTTTCGGGTGGGCGTAACATCAGCGCCTGACCGTTCCAATCACATCCGCGTGGGAGGAGGCTCTCATGGAGAATCAAGTCGAAGATCAGCCGGTCCTCAATCATATTCAGCGTCTTGTCGAAGAGGAACACCGATTGCACGAGCAAAAGGCACACCCCACAGCTGATCGTAAGCGGCTCGTGCAAGTCCAGGTCGAACTGGATCAGTGCTGGGACCTCTTGCGCCAGCGACGTGCCCTTCGCGACGTCGGGGGTGATCCGGACGACGCGCAAGTTCGCACGCTGCAAGTCGTCGAGAATTATGAGCAGTAGGGAATCGTCCTCAGCGAGCGGACGATAGCCAGTGCGTGCCGCTCCTCACGTGCGATTGGCTCACCAGAGTGGCAGGCCCAGATCGCATCGGCCTGCGATATCTTGTCCACCTTGCGCCCACGCGGCCGACCACGACACACTTCAGAAAAGTAGCCAGTCCCCTTTTAGTTCCGCACACAAACCAAACAAACTAGATGAACCAGCTCCCCGCCACGCGCCGCGAAATGGGTCCGGCACCTTTTCATTTCGCTAGTGTTCAAAATCATCGTTCAAATCCCTCACGGGACATCTCGATTTGTCAGGTCCTTCGGCGTATGCTTTCCAGTGGTTCAACAACAACTGAATAAGAGATGGCCAATACGAGCGGGAGAGCAGGGGGGACCCAACCAGCGCATCGGTTGAAACAAAGGGATCAGACTCCTGAAATCCGATGCTGTCGCTTGTTCAGACAAGGGGAGAGTTGTTTATGACTACGCCAGCTTTTTCTCAATGGATGGCGGTTGCAATATGTGCCGGCGCGTTCGCGGCAAACGTGCAGGCGCCCGTTAGCGCTGCAGACGGCAACAAGGCGTGCGGGCTGCTCACGCCGTCAGAGCTTGAGTCAGTCCTTGGCACCAAAGTGAGCCTTAGTGGGGGCGGCGGGATGGCTGTGCAGAGAGCCGAACTTTGTACCGGTAAGAGGTCGACGTCGACGGTGATGCTGCGGCTCGTTACAGGACTCGACCCCGGAAGAGATCGCTCCGGCGGCACAGAGAAGAAAGGCATCGAAATGGTCAAGCAGATGGGGGTCCAGGTCGACGTGAAGACGTTTGGGCCGATTATTTGCTCGACCATGGTGCCACCCGCGAACCTCGCACAGCACGGGTTCAATACGACCTGCACGGTCAGCAAAGCGACCGCGGTCGCCGGCATCGAGGTGCAGGTGAAGAGCCAGAAAGATATGGTTTCGATCGAACAGATGCGCCCGCTGGCCGAGAAGATGGCAGAGCGTTTCTAGCCGTGAACGTGATAGCCGGGGGCCACGTGATGAAGGCCTGGAGCAAATAAAGAATCCGGGGCACTCTACTTTTTCGAAGCGGCCCGGTCCATTCCTTCGTCGTGCATTGAATGACGACCGCTGTCTTGTGGGAGCGTTGTGCGATGCGAGGGTGATTCAGAGGCAGTCTAGCTGGTGCGCGGGTCTATCTGGTCTCTCGCGTTCGTCGAACCAAACAAACGAGATAGACCAAAGAAACCAGATGAACCAGCTTCCCGCCACGCGCCGGGAACTGGCTCGGGTTATTCATTCCCGTCTATCGGTTTCGTCCGAGGTGCAAGGTCAAGAACTGACCCCCGTTTTCTACTCGGGGTTCCTGGGCAACTATGCGCAAACAGTTACGCGCAAGAAGGTCGCAGGAATGGAAGTGGTATCCTTGTTTGGGCTTTTGTTTTGGCTGTTGAACAGAACCTCCAGCTCCTTCTGCAAATCGCCGGCTCGACCGTTCTTTTCTGCAGCTTCGAACGCATTCATGGTTGGCCCATAGTATTTTCTGAATGCACCAAGCAGCTCGGACGGTGTGCCGGGATAGTTGAAGCTAAACGTGTCTTTGACGAAAGAGATCTTCTCTTCTGGAACCCCCGCGCCTGCAAATCGCTCTATCACGTTGCGCTCGATCCCCCACGTCATAGGACTAACGAAGCCTTCCGGCGGTGGTGGCGAGTACGAGGAGCTGATTTTCAAGATTTGTGCGACCAATGTCGGATCATTGGGAATCCAGTTCCCTATAATGATTCGACCTCCGGGCCGGGTCACGCGTACCATCTCCTTGGCCACATCAAACGGTTTTGGCGCGAACATGGCTCCAAAGATGCTCACGACAAGGTCGAACATATGATCCTTCAACTCGTGCAAATTAGACGCATCGCCTTCCTGAAACTTGCAGTTCGTGAGGCCCTGCTCCTGTGCACGCTTGTTCCCAGCCTCAACAAGGTTCCTCGCGAT
>JBGPVY010000084.1:0-10005 GCA_041491905.1 Nitrospiraceae bacterium
CCAGAATCGCACGCGTCACCCAGAGCCACAATACGGGCGTGCCCGGTGGTGATTGGGAGCCAACTCATCCAGGATTCGAGAGTTGACGGTCTCATGCTGAAGGGAGTTTTCTGCTGAGCCTAAACCAGTTGTTTTTGACCCAACCTCAGACTTCTGACCATTCCATGTAATATCTGTATCTTGTGACGCCCGTAATCCAGAGGGATTTTGACCGCCTGCAATGGTATTTTCGACAATGAGGGTCGAGAAAACCGGATAGGAACGACACGCCCGTCAAGCCGGTTGCATCTGGAGCGCGTGTCCTCAGATGGAATGAGAAGGGGGCGGCTCAGTTCGCGCTAATTGGGACGTATTCCCGCAGTGAAGGATTCTGCCTGCGTAGGGGCCTGCCGACGCAATTTACACTCTTAGATCAAGACGCATGAGAGCCCTTAGGTCTTTCTCTTGAAAACATAGACAAAGTTCAACTGGCACTCCGCTTGCTCACTCTTCCTCACCTGTCGGCTATACCCAACTCGTCTCGATGATCACGCATGACGCATACTCGTGTGCGCGTGAGATGCGCATCGTTATACCGAGGCGTGGGGCCCACCGATGAGAGAAATCCTGGACACGAAGAGGTGTGAGCCCCCACCCTCTTCGATCGGACATCGGAGAACGATTTGAATCCGGACAAGAAGATCTCCCGTAGGGGGTGGTAAGGTGCCGTGTTCATTCAACTGGTTCAAACAAGGAGGCTGTTATGCATGTGATGGGACGTATCGGGTTCATGGGATTGGGGATCGTGTTAGTGGGCTGTCTCAGCGGAGCACCAGTCTTCGCAGCGGATAAACCACCAATAGAGGATGGGTCGAAGATTATGATCACGTCGCCCAAGGACAAGGACAAGGTCAGCGATAGCTTTGACCTGAAGTATGAGTTGACCAAGGGCTCCCAGGCTGCACATGCCCACGTGTACTTGGACAAACAGTATCAGAAGGGTTTTACTGGAACGTTTAAGGGCCTGAGCAGGGGGGAGCACCAGATCACCGTAACCGGTGCCACGAAGGACCACGACCTTGTCTCGGCCACCCAGACCAATACTGTCGACGTGCAATAGCGCTGCAACCAGCCATCAGCAAAGCCACTAGGGCCTCTTGTGAAAGAGGCCCTAGTGCGCCGGGTTTCACAAACTGTTTCCAACCGTTCGCAAACAGGGGGAAGGTGTAGCCAGACCACCCTTCTTGCTCACCGAGGCCGCACGATCAGAAAGAGGGGAAGGGATGGAGCCTGATGATCTTCTGTGCTCGCGCAACGCGCGGCCTCAGAAGGATGAGGAAAGGAGCGGCCAGGTGCCCTTCTTGCTCGCAGAACGCGCACGGTGAAACTGTGCTCGTTCGATGCGCGCAGTGGAAGATCAATCAGCCCCCATCCCTGAAGAGATAACGAGCGAGCTTGGAGGAAGCATTAGAGCTGAGCGGTGCTCGCCCGGGGAAAGACGTGTCTCGCACGCCTGTACTACCCCGTTTAATTTTGAACAGGTCGACGAGAATCTCGCCTCCTTGGCGATCCAAACATCTCAGCGGCTTTTTGAACAAGTAGAAAAGATAAAACTAAGTCTCACAATCTCGCGTTCAATATCCTATTAGGAGGCAAATCCGACTGGAAGATTCAGCCTCAGCCCCCATTTCGCGGCGCGTGGCGTCCCGCCCTACCTCAGATTTGCCTCGCCTTGGCCTAAGATTGTAGAATAACTTCGTATGAGAGAGCCTACACCGCTAGCCATTGAGGTCTTTGAATCCGTGCACATTCTTGAAGCCGTGATGATTCGGAAATTCGAGGATGGTTTCATGGTCGGTGAAACCAAGTCGAAAGAAAAGATCTCCGGCGAGACCAAGCTGCCCGCTCACAAGCTGTTAACGATCGACCGGAGCGACCCCGCCTGCACGGTGAAGTATCATCGTGTCCAGGAATTCGATCAGGACGGTAACCCAGTCGGCGAGCCTCATGAACACACCGAGCGCTTCCCTTCGAAGCGAAGACCTCGGTCCTAGCTAAACGCAATTCTAAAAAGACGCAGTCAGCTCCCGTTTCGCGGCGCGTGGCGTCCTGCCTCTTGAAATACCAGCCGTTCACTGATTGCTCCGTTGACACCCTTTTCAATGGAAAGTAGTCTGTTTCCAAGGTCGCGGGGTGCCGCTTTTGAAAGACGAGAATGATCAAGAGAGTTTAGACGCTCATTCAGCAACCACCGCTGTAGTCCCTTCTGCAAGTGACTCGAAGCCGATTTACTTTCCGGTTTCTTTGACCAAATTTGTTGTCATGCATTTCTGCACTGTGGGGCTGTATCAAGTTTATTGGTTTTACGAGAATTGGAAGTTAATCCGGGAACGTGAACAGTCGGAAGCGAGCCCATATTGGAGAACGTTTTTTATGATCATTTACTGCTACGCATTGTTTGAAAAGGTTCGGAGCAGCGCTGCTTCGCTCAAGATGGGTCATTCCATCTCTGTACAAGCTCTGGCAACTGGATGGATTCTGTTGTCGACGCTCTGGATACTTCCGGATCCATACGGGCTGGTTGCTTTGTTGTCCATTCTCTTCCTCATCCCAGTTCAACAGGCTGCCAACCGCATCAACGAATCATTGGTCCCGGGACATGATCGGAACGAGCGGTTCACTGCTTGGAACAAGGTTGCCGTTGTCATCGGCGGTCTGCTGTTCATTTTGGCTGTCATTGCTTCATTCGTTCTGAGTGTTTAGGAGAAGGTCTCGGCCCCCGTTTCGCCACGCGCGGCGGCATTTTGATCGGTATTTTCTACCGAGGATCAGGCGAGTTCCCGATACGAGGGCGATGATCCTCAATGAGTGGTAACAAGCGTCGGCGAGGGGGCTACCTGTTTCCAACTCGCGTCGGGATTGAAGGTGGTCATCTTGGAGGCACTCGCGGTGGTGTTCTTGCCCAGATTTTGTTCGTAGACCATTTCATCCTGATTGACCATAAAACTCATGATGCCTGATACGCCATAGCGTGCTGGATAGGCGATCACTGCGAACCCGCCAATCATGTGGCCATTGATCGAATAGTCGCGGGCTCCACCCGGAGCATCTTTCCCTTGTTTCGCGAGGATCCGGTAGAAGTATCCATGATAGGGTGCCAGCGGCGTGGTGACTGAGTTGGTATACCCTTCGCGTGTCGCCGCGGCCAGCAGCGGGCCAAGTGGGCTCAGCGGCTCGTCCGCCTTCGTTTGCCAGTAAAGCCCATCATGCTTCCCAGACGTGCTCACGAATCGTGATGCATATTCCGGAATGCGGTCGCCATCCACATCGAGCGTCGCATATTCGTGCGCGGCATCCATGATGGCGAGGCACACCTGGATCGCGGCGAGTTCGTTGCGGCCAATGCGGCGGGTGAGGATTTCCTTTTCACCCTGTGGGGTGTCGAAACGCCATCCGGCAGAAGATTTCACGAGCGGAATTGGCATCGGCCACTCATCCTGACCAATCACGAGGACGGTCTGCTGGTCCCCTTCGGGCACGAGCTTGTTGGCCTCGCTGTAGGCCTTGATAAACGCCTCGCGGCTTTGCTGATCGGCAACCTTGTCGCCTGAACTGATCAGTTTCTTGCCCTGAGGACCCAGGATTCCACGTAACATCGGTTGATCGTTCGCCTTGACCGCTTCAACCAGTGCCGTGATCCCTGCCTCAGGCGACGCAAAGCTCTTTTGCGCGGCAGTCGCCGCCAGGGCCACCGGTGCGATTGCGATGAGCGCCAATGTAAAGATTGTCTTGAGCAACCTCTCCCGCCAGTTATGCACGCCCCAACCTCCTGCCTCACGTCTGTTCACTCTATTTTCCATGATGGAATTGAATGTCGGTGAAGCTGTGACGTCACGCTCCTACAGTTAGCGATGATGAGATCCACCGCCACCACCACCATGAAAGCCACCGGAGGGCTGGTGTGAGGCTCCAGCACCACCGCCACGAAAGCCACCTGAGGGTGGTGACGCAAATCCTTGCGAACTCGCGTGCCCCCGCGCGCTGAAGTTACGTTCGGCCGGTCCGTGGCCTACGCCCTCGAAGGCATGAGACCGCTGCTCAAAATGAGGACTGACCCCGTTTGGCAGACTCGGGCGACTTGGGGCGCGCATGTCGGAACGGCTACCGCCGGGATCGTTGGAGCGACCGGGCAAGCCGCCGTGGGCCTCTTGGTGATTGCCGAACGCGCTGTGTCCAACAAACGAAGACGAGTCGTGTCCGCGGAACTCGCGGCGCGACTCAGGCGACGCGCTCATGCGACTAAATTGTTGACGCAATGCCACATCCCGGTACGGCACACCCCGGCGGTGGACTGGATCATGTGCCCAGATAGTCCCCCGATTGACGTTCACTGTGTGAAAGTAGAAGTTGTTCACGTTGACGACAGATATGTGGCGGTACGGCCAATTGAACCCGCCGAAGAAGAAACCCGGACCGATACCGATTCCGATGCCCCAGGCGAAACCCACCCCGAATCGCGGACCGTAGAAATAGCCGGGCCAGGGAGCCCAATAGACCGGTGGGTACGCCGGCCACCACCACGGCCCATACATCACCATCGGATCGTAGTAGGGGACATAGACCACTTGCGGATTCGCTGGTTCGACCACGATGGATTGTCCCTGTTGTTCCACGCGGATCTGGTCGTTCGATTTGAGATTGCCGGCATCAGAGGCCTTCTGACGCAAACTCTGGACTGTGTCCATTATTTCTTGTTGCTGGGACAAAAACGCATCGCCGAGTCGTTCCATCCAGTTCAGCTTCTCGTCCATCATCATGAGGATCTGTGGAAATGCGACGAGAGACTTGACGCTGGGATCCCATGTATTCTGTGCAACCGCCTGCACCGCCTGGTCGCCCTTGAGGTTGGGATTGGTTTTGGACCAACGCGCGGCCTCGACCACCTCGAGCGGGTACGTCGACGCCATCAAGATCTGGGACAGGAGCGAGTCGGGGTACAGGGCGATCGGTGCCAGCATCTGATCGAGTTCTTGCTGCGTAAAAGCGGGCCGGCTTTGCTTCGGCACATGTTGCTGCGGCAGCGGCGGGATCGGCGCATCTTGTTTTGGCGCGTCTTGTGGCGCCGTCGCTTCTTCTGGCGATGTCTCTTGCTCCGGCGGCATCGCTTCCTGCGCAAACACGAGGGACCATGAAAACAGCAGCACGAGGAGCTGAGTCATTACAGATGTAATGCGCGCTTTCATGTGTGCCCCTCTGTCCGTGAATATCAGAGTGTGCGCTGAACTGATCTCATGTCTATCATCTTACCATCTAAAAGACAGAGGTGGTACTGGGGTGACCTGTGCGATGTCATACAGGTCCAGGTCCCTGTTAGGGTCAAGAGGATTGGGGTCAACAACAACTGTCTTGCAATCACACATCGTGCGGCGGAGAAACGTCTTCAGCCTCGTTTCGCGACGCTCGGTGCTCCAACTCTTGAAATGCCGGCATCTCCTCAATCATCCGGTTGACACTTCCCTCGCTAGAACGTAGCCTCTCCCCAATTCAGCCATAGAACGAGATCGTTCACCGGGACATACATTCGGGCATGGATTGGTCATTGCTGATTGGGTTGGTTTTACTCCTCATTGTCGGCGGTATCGCTTCCTTCTTTCTGTATGCTTTTGTTGTCAGAACCAAGAAAGAGTTCCGCGCGACTCAACCCGAACTGAGAATTACGAACTTGTCAGCGATGAACTCAGGGGACGTCCTCACCCTTTATCCGGAACTCGAGAACGTGGGACTTGGTGTGGCGTACGATTGCGTGATGCACCTGGGTGGGTGGGAAGGGAATTCGCGGTAAAGAAAGTTTATCCTCGCGGCCCACGTTATGAAAAACACGTGGCATCCATTGTCTTGGGCCCGGATGCCCCGATCCGCGGAAAACCCATGACCATTGGCTATCTCCGGCTATCTTATCGAGACCGCTAGGGGCAAAATATGAATGTTGGTACCCTGTCGCCCAAGTCAGCAGTGGTGGAATCCCTCCCTACAACCCTCAAATTGACTTGGAGCATCCCGAATTGACCGAGCCTCACCCATCGGTCTGGGATATGCGGAAGCTTCTTCGAAGCATTTCCCTGTATGACTGAAAAAGAAAAGCTGTCAGTCCCCGTCTCGCGGCACCCTTAGAGAAACTACAATTTATTGACCATTTTCCGGTTTAGTTTTCAAATACCAGTATCGGGGTCAATCGTTTGCTTTCCTCACACAGGCGCTGGCAGGAGGATGTCATGAACCGCTATCATGTATTCATCATGTACCTGAGCGTCCTCGCTCTATCCGGCTGTATTTCTCATCCGCAAACCGCCGAGGAGTTTCGCAAAGCCGTTCCCGCGGCGTTTTCGGCCAAAGTCGAGACGTTTGAGGTCAATCGTCCTTTCAGCCAGGTGGCCAGTACCTTTCGAAAGATGGGATCGAACTGTTTGGCGAAGACGATCAAGACGACGTCTCAAACCAACATGAGCTACCAGGTCATCGTGACCACCTACAAACCCACGGTGGTGGTGACAGGGAAGAAAGCCGAGCTGCACTTGCAAATGCACCGTGAGCAGGGTGTGCTCAATGTCAGCAAGGAACCTGAGGGAGGCTATTATCTTCTGGTCGCCGATGCCCAGCCCGTTACTAAAACGAAGACCCGCATCGATCTCTATCGCCCGTCCATGGGCCACAGTGTCCTAATCCAGGCGGTGAAGAATTGGGCGACCGGCGAGAATATCGGATGTCCTGATCTCACGAAGTGACGCGCCTGCCATGAACCGAGCAATGGGGAACCCTCTCGACATCGGCAGGATCGCCTTCATCGTGCTCTCGATCTGTACCGCGAGTCTCCTTGCCGGCTGTTTCGGAAGCAAGACATACCCGAACATGCTCGACAAGAACCTGCACGTTCATACCGCCACTGATTCGGGGTCGTAGTTCTCACGCGTCCGTGCGGCCGTTGACATCCATCGCGTGGGCGAGGATTGTGCCCTCGACTATGAAGGCACGGTCCAACTGGCTTATCCCAAGATTGATATCGGAATCCCACCTCACCGGTGGACTATCTGGTGTTCGTCTTTGGCAGCTCCTCCTTTTTTGCCAACCGGAGTGGCACCATCACGTATGAGACGCTGCTGAAGGCACGACCAAATTATCACTATGAGGTCGCGGTGCGTTACAAGGACGACATGTATCACGTGGGGATTCGGGAGACTCTTCCGAATCAATCCACCGGCCGTGAAATTGAACCGTT
The DNA here is from genome assembly GCA_041491905.1 of Nitrospiraceae bacterium. GTDB lineage: Bacteria > Nitrospirota > Nitrospiria > Nitrospirales > Nitrospiraceae > Palsa-1315. The sequence continues at coordinate 7,253 of JBGPVY010000084.1, forward strand.
GGAACTAAACGCCTGTCGATCATCCTCCGGTCGGAAGTAGGCATGCAGTGTCAGCTCCCCATTCGTGGCGCGCGGCATCGGTCCCTCCAAAAGTTGACACCTGCCTCTCCGAAACGTAGCCTGTCTCTGGTTCCCTTTCATGCCTCACAAACAGGTCGTCATCATCGGGGGCGGTTTCGGAGGCCTGGCGGCTGCGCAATCGCTGCGTGATGCCGACGTGGTGCTCATCGACCGCACCAATCATCACCTTTTTCAACCGTTGCTCTACCAGGTAGCTACTGCCGCGCTGTCTCCCGGCGATATCGCCTGGCCGTTACGCACTATCTTTCGGCGGCACCCGCATGTTCGCGTGGTCATGGATGAAGTCCTGTCCATCGATCGTGCGGCGCGTCTCGTGCGGTTGCGGGCCAGCGCGCCGATTGCGTTCGACGTCCTCATCGTAGCGCCCGGATCGCGGCACTCCTATTTCGGGCACGACGCGTGGGAGCAGTCTGCGCCTGGGCTGAAGACCCTAGCAGACGCGGTCTATCTTCGCGAGAAGATGCTGCTGGCATTTGAGGAAGCCGAACGACGACAAATCGCCACCGGCACATGGGATCGACTTACCTTCGTGATCGTGGGGGGAGGTGCCACCGGCGTGGAGTTGGCCGGCGCGCTGGCGGAGATCGGACGGAAGGCCATGAGGCCGGATTTTCCGAACTTGCGCCTCGATGATCTCGCCATTTTGCTCGTGGAAGGCGGCTCTCGTATTCTGCCCGGGTTCAACCCCGACCTGTCAGCGAAAGCTTCTAGCGCGCTCGAACGCATGGGCGTCACGATCAAGCTCAACAGCCAGGTGAGTGAGATCCGCGCTGATGGCGTGATGATCGGAAGCGAATTTGTTCGATCCACGAGTATCATCTGGGCGGCAGGCAACAAGGCGTCACCGCTTCTGACCTCGCTCGCAGCTCCCCAGGACGAGTCCGGTCGGATCAACGTTCAACGGGATCTGACGATTCCAGGTGACTCCTGGATCTTTGTCATCGGCGATGCCGCGCACTGCGCCGGTTCAGACGGAATCTCCCTGCCGGGATTAGCTCCCGTCGCCGTGCAACAAGGCCGCTATGTCGCGACGCTCATTCGTGAGCAGACCGCTCCGGACCAGCGCCGGCCGTTTGTCTACTCGGATCGAGGCATGCTGGCTACCATCGGACGCGCACAAGCCGTGGCCCAGATCGGCCTATTGCGCCTATCAGGACTGGTCGCCTGGTTGCTCTGGTGCGCGGTTCATATCTTCTTACTAATCGAGTTCCGCAGTCGCGCGCGGGTAATGTCGGAATGGATGTGGTACTACCTCACGTTCAAGCCGGGAGCGAGAGTCATCTACGAGTTGCGCCGACTACCCCGCGAGGACCAGAGAACGCCACCGTCACGCTCCGCGGGATCTGACTCGAAGGAATGAGTCGGCCCGAAAGATTGAGGGTCAGGCTTGTAATCCAACATCACAGGGCGAAGAAATGCCTTAGCCCCTTTTTCGCGGCGCGCGGCAGTGGGGTTTGATCAGGCCATCGGGCAAAGTCGAATGGATGTGCAGGGTTTCGTCGGATTTGTGCTTTGACGTTGAGCTGATGGCCTTTTCGCCCGCCGTCCAGCAGAGGGTGTTCCGGCACTTCACCCGAGACCATGAGCTACGCCATATCTACCTTGCCTAAGGCTTGGTAAGATTATAAAAACCCTTTCACAGGGAGACGCTTCCACTGTGGAGACGAAGATACCGATTGCCGCTGGCCTCGTCGTGGCCTGGCTCTCGATAGCGACCTTCGGGATGCCAAGCCCCACCTCAGCCGAATGGTATGTGGCGGGAGATGTTGGGGTCAACTTCGCAGATCGTCTCACCGGCATCTCGGGAACGAACGGCCTCGGGGGACTTCAAGCCCCCGACTTTGACCTCAAGAATTCGGTCAGCTACGGCGCCAAGCTCGGATACTTTCCTGAGCATAGTTGGTTTGGGATCGAAGGCGAAGTCTTGCAGACCACGCCGCACATCAAGAATTTGGATGACGTTCCCGGTATCCATTTGCGCGTGACCACTGTCGGAGTCAACGTCCTTGCTCGGTATCCTGGGCGCACGTTTCAGCCATACGCAGGAGCCGGCGTGGGCGCGGTGATTGCCCACCTCAGTGACTCCGCCACGACACAGAGTAATACCGATGTCACCAGTGGGTGGAATGTGCTCGCGGGCTTGCGTGCATTCGTCACCCCCTATGTCGCCATCTTTACCGAATACAAATATACAGGGGCCACGCTACGGTTCGATCAGGCATTTGTCACTGGAGGAGGCTTTGAAGGTGTCTACAGAGCACAGTATGTCTTGGTCGGCCTCTCCTATCATTTCTAGACGCGGAGAACTCCTATGCCTCGAATTACCGTCATCGCTCTTCTTCTCGGTGGGCTTCTGATTCTGTCTTCTTGCGCGGAATCAGCCCACCAGGTCAATCGAAACGGGGTTCATATCGACGTGCCCCCTGAGCTGGAAAAACAGATCGATGCCAGCGTGAACTTTGTAGACTTACAAGCCGCTCCTGGCAACTACGTCGGGCGAGTCGTCATGGTCGGTGGCGTCGTGATTAGCGCCAAACGGACAAAGGACCAGACCGAAATTGAGGTTCTACAACTTCCTACTGAAGGAGGAGGGCCCTCGACAACAAAGCGACTTCGCTCCGAAGGGCGTTTCCTGGCTGTCCGAGAAGAGTTTCTCGACCCGGCGAGTGTGC
>JBGPVY010000006.1:0-25380 GCA_041491905.1 Nitrospiraceae bacterium
AGCGGCGTTCTCGCATCGCTCAGAGGCTCAACGTACCGAAGCGTACGCCTCGCTTCTTCGCTCGCTGCGGCCTTGCTGAACGGCCTTTTGAGCATCCTGCGGAAATATTCTTCTGTTGTCCCAGACGTGCAGGCCATCGAAGTTCTGCTATGCCAAAATGGTTTTCCCGCAGCCTGCTAAAAAGGAAAGTAGAGTTCGACCCCTCCGTACACACCATTATGAAATGTTTGCGTGTATTGATAGCCGCCTTTGAGCGTCAGGTAAAAGCGATCGATTGGCACCTGAACCAAGGGGCCGGTTTGGACCGCATAGAAATCGTTGTTCCCCATCCCTGCGAGGTCCCAACCAAGGTATGTGGAACAGCAGCCCTGTTCGCTCTTGTGTACCAACCTGGTGGCTCTGAGGCGGCTCCAGACGAAACTATCCAGATCCGTGTATGACACAATGGCATGAAACGTTCCTTTCTCATGCCAGTAAAAGGCCTCTCCCTGGAGGTATACGCCGACATCATTCTCGTTTGTTCTTCCCCCAGTTGGACGGTCCTCTTGTTTCCACCGAAACTGGGGACCGGCAAACCCAATGAAGTTCCACCCTCCCATGAGATACTTAATCCCCAAGGAGGGCGACGCAAATTGGACCTCAGCATCACGCTTCGCTCCGTTATCTTTGAACGTATAGCCGAGCCCGGCTCCCAGCACTTGAACGAACGGCTGGAGATTTGACTCTCCCGATGTGATCGGCGTCCGAACACCCAAGTATGTGTAGTACTGACCTTGATGGTCTATTTGGTAACCTGTAAACACATCACCGGCCGCGACGATAGCGGGCCACAACAGGGCCACACACAACGCTATGCCGCAAGAGACGTGAGTTTTCGCCATTGGTCTGCTCCTCTATTCACCTGTTCGATTGCGAAGCCTGCCACCACCGTTTCTTCGCATTGCATCGCCCAACGCCTACGGACCTGAAAGGCAAAGGACTTCACATACAGGGTCCCATTCTCGCCGACAAGATCAACCGTTCCAGGAATGTTCACCGAGAGACCGGTTGCTGAAATCTGCCCAACTGTGCCTTCGAGGGTACGGTCCGGCAACACCAGGAGACACTTCTCCTGATAGGGGAGGCGAAAGTCAATCCGATGTGACTTTCTCGATGTCTTGACGACTTTTCTGAACACACGCAGGAGAGACCACAAGCTCTGGAATACTCCCGGTTCGACTTCGGGGTAATTCCAGGCATGGGAGTCTGAAAATGCGGCAACGATCAACGAATCGACGGTCTTCTCGTCCACATCGATAAATTTTAGCCCGATCTCGACCACGCATGCTGAGATTTGCTTATGACGGCACATTCGACTTCTGACCGTGAGAAGTTTACCTCTATGAGTCTTGACGCTGACAACAATATCTCCGTCTCCATTCAGCAGTTGTTTGTTCACTCGAATAAGGGCCCCGACTTCATTGATGTCGACTACAATGCCACGAATCCGTTGCTCTCCTCGCACCAATTCACACAGCAATCTGCGCCTGATGCGAAATTTTTTGCGCCACTCCGGCAGTTCGGCGGCAGCCAGAATGACTACGCCCACCAAGATAAAATTGACCACCCCCCAGAAAAGACTGACCTCCAATCCTGGAAGAGGGACCTGTGCTAGCCACAGACGTATCCCCGTCGCCAATCCCGCGATGAGCAGTCCCATGATGATAAGGTGAGGCAGGGTGTACGAGAACCTTGAGAGCCCGCGCCGCTGTTGAGCCTCTCCTTTAGGAGTAATGATGAACGGCCGTTTCTTCCTGGGCCTGATCGCGGTCTTGAGCGTGGCCCAACTCAGAGCCATGCTGCCTGCCGTTTCATAAATGTCGGACCAGAACGCATTTCGCGTGCCCAGGCTGACGGTCCTCAGCATCACGAGCGTTGCCAGATAATAGGATCCGAAAAAGTTGACGAGCGACGAGACATCAGCCGTGACAGGGATAATCCCGAACAGCAGGGCAAACAGCGGGGCGACGAGGCATATGATCCGAGGCACTCCGTGAAGGAAATAAAAAATGGACGCGAAGTAGCCGATCCGCTGCTGGAGTGTGAGGCCGCGCATCGTGAACGGATTCGTCTGAAAGAGGATCTGCACGTGGCCCATCGCCCACCGTACCCGTTGCTTGATGGACCTCTCGAATGTTTCGGGCATGAGTCCTACTGCCAGCACCTTATTGAGATAGCATGACCGATAGCCCTTCGCATGAATCACCATGCTCGTGTGAATGTCTTCGGTCACGGTCTCGGTTCGGAACCCGCCGATCTCCATCAACACACGCCGACGGAACAACCCACAGCTGCCGGCAAAGAAGGCACTATTGTGGCGATCGCGACCAGCCTGAAGCACACGATAGAACAGCGATTGCTCGTTCTTGAGCGATCCCTCGAGTTGAAGATTCCTCTGAAACACGTCGGGGTTGTAGAAATGATGCGGCGTTTGGACAAACGCAACTTGTTCGTCCTGGAAAAATCCCACCGTGTCCTTCAAGAAACTGTCGGTTGGAACATGATCGACGTCGAAGATCGCAATGATTTCTCCCGAGGTTTCTTGCAAGGCATGGTTCAGATTCCCAGCTTTCGCATATTGTCGATCCGCCCGGCGGATGTATCCACAGTTCAACGACGCGGCCAATGTCTTAATCTCGTCTCGCTGACCATCGTCGAGCACATGCACCCGGTAGCGGTCTTTGGGATAGTCCTGGTTGACACAGCCGATCAGCGTGCGGCGAAGAATGCTCAGAGGCTCGTCGACAACCGTGACGAAGATATCGACGTGCGGATAGCGGAGCAATGGCACCGGTTGGCGTTCGAGCGGCGACCACGCGTGGTAGGCAAATAATAGGATTTGCACAAAAGCGTAGGCTTCCGCCGTATAGACCGTCCAACTTACCAGCAGACTCTCCCAATCGCCGGTGTTCAGCGTATAGAGGCCTCGCCACAACAGGTACCGTGCATACAGGAACAGGGTCAGCGCCAAGATGACCTGATGGCCTCTTTTCCTCCAACTGAGCACACTGATCACCGCCAGGATACAGAGCGACAGCGGTATGGCCACTGAGGAGTTATAAAAATGATTGAGCCATGTCATAGGCCTTTCCTTTGTGAGTCTCCCTCTTCTGAGTCGTCTCGCTCACTTACCTGCTTCGATCCACGAGGCTTCACGCCGTAGCAACTGATTGCCGTGATTGCTGCTCCTGACCGAAGTGCCGCGCCATTGATTGGTGATTCTCTGTCTTGCCCGGACCAGGATTTCTGTGGCTGTTTTCCCTCAGCGGTGTGCTTGACGCACTCTAGAATGGAACACCTGTTCTACCCATACCGATGATGTAGGAGACCCTTATACTATCGGGGTACTTCTTTGGGAGGGACCGGAATGCCGCACGCGATTCTACGGAGTTGTTGCTTGCGGGAACAATCTGGGGGCTTCCTGCATAGTCCTGCTTTTCCTGCTTGTAAGGTCCCAGCCTCCTGTCCTACTCTGTACGTGGAGGCCAACATATGGATGAATCTAGTCGTTTAACCAAGACGAAAGAACAGTGGGCCAAGGCCCGCCGTGGCGGTGAAGAGCGGGAAGTGTTTTACGAAGGAGATGCCCGCCTGCCACCGGGACAGCATCTCGTCGAGACCTGGCCTGTGCTCGATCTCGGCCAAAAGCCTGCCATTCCACTCTCGGAATGGAAACTCACCATCGGCGGATTTGTGGCTCATCCCATCACGTGGACCTGGGAAGAGTTTCTCGCCCAGCCCCAGTTCAAAGACGTTTCAGACTTCCACTGTGTGACGAGCTGGAGCCGGTTCGACAACGAGTGGGAAGGCGTGAGTTTTAAACACATCATCTCGGTTGTGAAACCACTGTCGCTCGCCAAATTCGTGCTCTTTAAGTCCTATGACGACTACACCACCAATTTGCCGCTTGAAGCCTGCGACGATCGGGACGTGCTGCTGACGTACAAATGGAACGGCAAACCCCTCACGAAGGAACACGGAGGCCCGATCCGCATGATTGTCCCGAAGCGTTATGCCTGGAAAGGCGCCAAGTGGGTGAAGGAGATTACATTTTTGGATAAGGATGCAAAGGGGTTCTGGGAAGTGCGGGGCTACTCGAACAGCGCGTTCCCCTGGGAGAATGATCGATATGGGTGAGCCATTCCAGCCGAAAGGAGTGGCGCGCGACAAGCGCGAAGTGCGAGACTCGCGCGACGTGTGAGCCCTGTCCCTGCCAGTCCGCTTTTCCGCCAGTCTCGCCCGTCTCGCTTGAGCCAGGCATCGACGATTGCAGCAGAAGCCCCTTTCTTTCCAATGGACGACATGTCAGGCACCATACGCAAGGTGGAATTCTGGCCGGTGGATGTGCCCGTCACTGATCCCTTCGTCGTCGCCACCGGCGCACGAACGATGGCAGAGAACGTCTTCCTGCGAGTCACCCTGTCGAACGGCGCACAAGGGTATGGGGAAGCGGCGCCGTTCCCTGAAGTAGGGGGAGAAACTCGCCAGAGCTGCTTTATAGCACTCTACCAACTCGGCAAAGCCGTCCTTGGTCGTTCAGCCGCAGACTACAAGGAAATTGGGCGCTTGCTATCTGAACAGGCGCTCATTTATCCCGCGGCACGTTGTGGAATCGAAACCGCCGTCATCGATGCCTACTGCCGCACGTCGAACATCCCGATGTGGCAGCTCTGGGGTGGCGCGGATGTGCGAGCGCGAGAGACGGACATCACGATTCCCATCACCGACCTCGACAAGACCGTCGCCCTGGCGCGCGGATGGTATGCGAAAGGGTTTCGCCTCTTCAAAATGAAGGTCGGCAAAGATGTCGAGAACGACATCCGGCGTCTGGAAGCCGTGCATCGCGCACTCCCAGGCATCTCGTTCATCGGCGATGGCAACCAGGGCTTCTCGCGCCAAGACTGCCTGACGTTTGCACAGGAGGTGAAGAGATTTGGCGGGACGATGGTGCTGCTTGAACAGCCGGTGGTGCGGGACGACCTCGACAGCATGGCGGCGATCCGTCGAGAGACCGGCATTCCCGTTGCGGCGGATGAATCAGTCCGCTCGCTCGCGGACGCGCAAGAGGTCGTCGCCCGAGGCGCGGCTGACTACATCAATATCAAGATTATGAAGACCGGCGTGGTCGAAGCGGTGGAAATCGCGCCCTTCATCAAAGCGTCCGGCCTCAAGTTGATGATCGGCGGGATGGTCGAAACACGTATGGCGATGGGCTGCTCTTTCAGCCTGGTCCTGGGACTCGGCGGCTTCGACGTGCTCGACCTCGACACCCCGCTCTTGCTGGCCAGTGATCCCGTCACGGGTGGCTACCGATATGAAGGTTCGCGCCTGCAACCCTGGTCAGGCCACGGCCTCGACATGAAAACCGCACCTTCCCCGAACGTCACCACCATCGAGTAGATCAGCCGCTCGCTTCGTCACACTTCTTGCACTTTAAGGTCTCTCCGAGATGCTGTCTCCGGCCTTTCTCTGTCAGGACCCAGGGCCGATTCGTCATCGGTGGCTGGTGACGCACATGCTGACCATGGCCACATTGTAGATCGGCCACCCAATCACCATATTCGTCCAAATGAAATCCGACAATGGGTTGATGCACGCACACACCTCCTTCACATCCTCGTTATCGGTTCCTTAGCAGGATGCTGAAAAAGCCCGCCAGCTTCGTTCTCGCTTCGCTCAGACCCTCAACGTACCCCAGAGGGTACGCCTCGGGCCTTCACTCGCTGCGGCCTTGCTGGACGGCCTTTTTGAGCATCCTGTGGGGAGGGTGTTTCTCTTGTCCGAAACGCCCGGGCCATCGAATTTCTGCTGTGCCGAAATGGTTTTTTCGCAGCCTGTTAGGGCTATGTTACACTCGCACGAGCGAGCGCGCATGCTAACACGAACGGAGGAGCACGCGTGATGAGGCAGTCTGCAAGGATCGGCTTCGTGGGAGTCGGACGGATGGGGGCCAACATGGCCCGGCGTTTGCGGGATCGACAGGAAACTATCGTGGCCGTGTACGATAGGGATCACGCCACGGCCACCAACCTTGCGACCGAGCTAGGCTGTGAAGCGACTGCAACCCCTGCCCGCGTCGCAGAACTCGCAGGCATCATTCTCACTGTCGTGTCCGATGATGCTGCAATGCGCCAGATCTTTTCCGCGACCGACACAGAGAATCTTCTCCACCACGCCAAGGACCGGCTCTTCGTGAACTGCGCTACCCTCTCGCCGGCTGTGCACGTCGAGGTCGAAACTCTGGTGACGCAACGTGGTGGCCGGAGCCTCGAAGCCTGCATGGCCAGCAGCATCACGCAGGCGCGCCAAGGTACGTTATACCTCATGTGCGGTGGGCGTCCGGATGTGTTCGAGTCGGCGAAGCCGCTCTTGGAAAAATTGAGCGCACACCTCCGCTATATCGGATCGGCAGGAGAGGCCGCGAAGGTCAAAGCCCTCGTCAACATGGTGATGAACTGCAATACGGCGGCACTGGCAGAAGGGCTTGGGCTTGGAGCAGCACTCGGCCTCGATCTGACGATGTTACGAGATATCTTCTCCCAAACGGGAGCTGCGTCGCGCGTACTAGAGACGGACGGTGAGGATATGCAGAACCGCGCCCATGACTGCTACTTCTCGGCTACCCATGCAGCCAAGGACTCAGGCATCGCCCTCGCGTTAGCGAAGACCGCGGGGCTCACAGTCCCGTTAGCTCAAGCGACCTACGATCAATACCAGCGACTGGTCGCACTCGGCAAAGGCGAGCTGGACAAATCCGCCGTCTCTGAACTCACCTTCAAAGACAGGAGCTCACACTAGCGCCAAGAAGGGCTTCAAGAAGGCATCTGATGGGCGCTATCGTCGTGCGGTGTAACAAGGACGCAAGGCCGGGGCAAGAGGAGAAGAATACGCCTCAAGCGAACTGGCTTAGGAACGCCGTCTCAGAAGTGATGCACACGAATACGCCCGTTAAATGGCAGGGATTACTTCTGGGCGGGGGCGGAGATCGCTGGCTGATTGATAACCACCCGGCCACACTCTTGGCACCGCGAGCTGCTTCCGCCACCAGACCATTCAGGCTCGTTGTTGCCCGACATTCCACCGTCAACATAGGTATTCGTGACCTCGCTGGAAGTCATCGCCGCCGCATTGCCCAGATACCGTACAGTGGAAAACGCCCGAAGATCGATCACAGGGATCCGGTCCACCTGCACTGAGCCATCACGATAGCTCGTCAAGAGCCAGGCGTCAGTCGCTGATGCTGCGACCGGCAATGCACGGACCTGATAGCTGATTTTGTCTGTTGCGAATCCCATCCGCACCTCGGGTGTGTAATACTTCAACGTCCCTGTCATGGCAAATCCCAAGTCGGTGAGACTGTCCGTGTACGCATGGTTAGATGCCTGATAGAGAGCCTCCAAGCGCTCGACTTCATGAACCACGATCTCTCCCTCAACAGTCTTTGCCTTGATCACAAAGTGGTTGTACGAGACTGTGGCCACTGAGACGAGAATCGCCAGGATGGCCACTACGATCATCAACTCGATCAAGGTGAACCCATCAGGGCTCTGAAGGCGGTGGTGCCGATACATCGTCATGATTGTCTAGGTTCGTGAGGTGGCCCGATCTCAAATCGGCCCAGCGCAGCTTGCATGCGATCCAACGCCTCCGTTGTAGTCTGTAACTGCCGGAGCGCCTCTGATCCTCCCACGCCCTGAGCCACAATGATTTTCATCGCGCCATCGACGGCGGCTCGAGCGCGGGATGATTCCTGCTGCATCGTCTCGAGCCCCTGCCCAACTTGACTCCAGCCTTGATTGAGAAGCTTCGCCAGGTCCGTCAACCGGTCTGCCTCCCGGAACTGGAGTCGATGCGACACCATTCCGGATGCCCAGGCTCTGGCGCTCTGACCCAAACGCTCGAATGCATCGACAACGCGACGGGTCACCAACATGCTGAAGAGGGTAGCCCCAAGGAAAAACACTGGGATGGCAACCCACACCGTGTCGCTCAGCAAGAGCAGCTGGCTCGCGGCGACCTGGCGATCCGTTAATGGTGCATCTGAAATGAGCGTAATGGCAGGCAGGACATAGGGCCCGCAGAACGCAAGCACGAAGAACAGGCAGGCATAGAGCGCCATGCTCACAGCAATCTTGAACGTGTATGCTCTCCGCTCTTGTCGAACGGCCGCCGCAATGTGCTCCGAATTGGGGTGGGACACGCTCAACGCCACAGTTGCCATATCATCCTCCTTGGATCGCTCCTCCACGGAGCCTACATGTCATGCGCCTATGGCGCCGTTCTTCATGAAATTAAAGCGTACCACTGTCTCCCGAAATCACAAATACTTTCTCGACTTGATCGCGGCCGAATAAATCACGGCTAGGCAGACACCCTACCTCCCCCGCCGCCAATTCTTTCGGCGCTCTGGAGTACCCTGTTACCGCTTTTCAAAGGGGAGTTCTGGCCGCTGACTGGCGGGAAAGTAGGTCCACCGCTCCTGCTCGTTCTCATCGAAGCTACCGAGGAAGGTCACGTAGCGATCGAGGGTGCGAAACTCGGCGAGCGTGATCGTGCAGTGTAGCGGGTCGATGACCCGGGCATCGAACTGGCCCACCACGTAGAGCAAGCCCGCTCCCGCTTGATAGAGATTCCGTCGGCTCGCATACCCCGTATTTGGGAACAGTGCAACCTCGATGGAACAGCCTCCAGGCCCTACGAGCGTGAGCCGAAGATCGTGCCGAGAGAGGAACGGATTGGTGGCGGTTCTGGTGATCGTCAGGCGCACCTGATCTGCCGAGAACTCGACAGAGGCCGGCACCGGTACATCGCTGTTGCAGGCTGCCAGAAGTAGGAGCAGGCCGACCAAGCACCTTACCGGATACGCCCAAATCACTTGGTTGCTGAAACTTTCAGCGTAGCGCCAATCGCATCCAGCCCTGCTTGCGCACAGGCATCGTCGAGGTGTGCACCGGGTGCCCCACCAACGCCAATCCCTCCGACGATCTCACCGCTGATCTCGATCGGCAATCCACCGCCAAGCATCAGCACCTGATCGTTCATCTCGCGAAGAGCTTGCAAGGTCGGAACCCTGTTGATCAGCTCAGCGAGCTCGGTCGTAGGACGGCGGAGACTAGCCGCGGTATAGGCCTTCTTCCTGCTACTATCGACCGTATGCGGCCCCGCCCCATTGGCTCGGACCATGGCGCGAAGCACGCCGGCTCGATCCACGACCGACACGCTCACCCGGTAGCCATCTTTGTTACAGGCATCCAACGATGCCTGGATCGCCTTGCCGGCCAGCTCCATCGGCAAGACTGCCTCTTTCGGCAACTCATCAGAAGCCGGTACCGTATAAGGCATCAGCATCACGAACGCCGTTGCGATCATAAGCTGATACGCCATCGTCACAGAACGCCTAGGAACCTGTCCGGCATTGACATTCGTCACGAGGCGAAGAAGGCGTGGGCAGATGCGCGACCGCAGACCCCGAAAAACCGAAGGCGTATTCGCTGGAATACGTTGAAGATTTTTCGGGGTCGAGAACAAAGCAGATGCCTGTGCATTGTTCGCCGCAGTAGAATGGGCAATGTCGGACAGGCTCCTGGGATGCAGGTGAATAAGTGCCATCGGTGTGTCTCCTCGTTAGAAAGAAAAGAGTAGAGGAAGGAGCGTACGAAGGCGCGAGAGGGCCTGTCAAGATGGCGACGTTGGATCGGGGATTCAGGAAGTGGCGAACGCGGTCGTCAGCTCCAGACGACGCGCTCTTGATTAAGGAGGTAATCGATCACTTCGATGCTATTACGCATCTGGATCTGGGCCTTTTCGGACATGGGGAGGACGGCACCGACCAGCTTGCCTGATTCGACGTCGTCGAGCGACGGAATACCATCAGGCCCACGCTTTTCCAGCTCTTGTCGGTAACTTGCCACGGTCGCCTCCTGTTTCTCTGACAGTTGGATCAGCAATTCCTACGCCAGAGACTCATCATCCATCTGACTTACGGCGTATAGGTAGCATACCACATGGAAATCCGTGCTCCGGTGAAAGTGACCCAACTTATTGATTCAAAGCTACTTTCCAGCCGATCGACGTGCAGCAGTTGAGGCAGGTGCGAGGGCGCCGAGGTATGGGAAATGACCGATCTTGAGAAGCGGTGTATCGAGACGCAGGCGAAAATCGTCATGCCCTGCGTCAACAAAGTGCGGGTCGCCGGTAATATCTGACTGGGCTTTCAGTTCCGGAGCCGGTTGGTTCGGATTACCCGCGCGCAGATAATCACCATCCCTGTTGTAGAACGCATTGAAAGAGGTGGTGGTCTGACTGGATGGGGCAATCACAAAACCCACTCGATTCAGCCCGACCACGTTGCCGGTAACGTCACTCCGGGATTGCCCGAGAAACGCCGCCCCACCACCATTCTTAACCAAGGTATTGCTCACCAGCACGGCTCGGGCACGATCGCTGACAACGACGGCTTCAAAAAGACTTCGGGTAATCACGTTTCGCTCCAAACGCACATTCGACTTGCCGGCAATCGAGACGCCATGATCGTTATCATGAATAAAATTCCCGATGAGGATGGCTTCTGAATCGGCAAACTGAGCGCCGGTCGTCTCGCTCCCCCCGATGACACAATCTTCTATCCGCACATCGTGGACTTGCTGGCTGAACAACATGCCATTGATCTTGACCCGACGAAGGACAATCCCTTGCCCATTGAAGAGACCGACGGCATGCCCCCCTTGGTCATTAATGGTCATATCGCTGATTTCAATGTCCGTCGCCCCATAGGGCCACTTGCCCACATGGAGAGCACCCACCACGATATCACGCCCCAGAATCGTGACCTGATCCACGCCAGCCCCGACGAACGTGATCTTCTCTTTGCTGTGAATGGTGACGTCCTGAGGATATTGACCCGCCTTGACGAAGACCGTGTCGCCTTTCCTGGCAGCATCGACCGCTTCCTGAAGAGAAACGTAGCCCCCGGTTCCATCCAGCGCAACCACGAGGGTCCGAGGACCAAGTGGCGGCCCCTCATCGGCCCACACCAGGCCCAACCCCCAAGGGGCCAGCACCGACATAAGACTCAGAACTGCGGCACATATCATGGAGAAATTCATACAGGGCGCCCCTCTGGATGTCAATCCGTGGACTCGCCCGGTCGGACGACTTTTTCAGCAGCCCCATGGTATCCTCCGCGCCATGATTTTGGTCGGCCTCACAGGCGGTGTCGCAACCGGCAAGAGCACCGTCGCGAAGATATTCAAGCGATGCGGCACCATCTTGATCGATGCCGATAAACTGGCCCGTGAGGTTGTCGAACCAGGAAAACCGGCCTGGCGAGCCATCGTCAAACAATTTGGGAAGACAGTCCTCAACCAAAACCGCTCGCTCGACCGTCAAGCCCTCGGAAGCATCGTCTTCCACAATCCGAAGAAACGACGGCAACTCGAACGCATCATCCATCCCCGCGTCGCCCGCGAGCAACAACGGCTCGTGCACCGGATCGCCAAGCGCAAACCCCATACTGTGGTCATCTACGAAGTCCCACTCCTCTTCGAAGCCGGCGTAGACAAACGCGTCGACAAAATCATCGTGGTCACCGCCGACCGCGATACACAAATCGCTCGCCTCAAGAAAAGAAACGGCCTCACCCGCACAGAAGCGATCCGACGCATCCGAAGCCAAATGCCCTTGGCAAAGAAGACTCAACAAGCTGATTACGTGTTGAACGGGACCCTCCCTCGCCCGTCTCTCCGCAAGCAAGTCGGCCAGTTATTCAGGAGCCTCCGCCTCCTCGCCTAACCCTCTGCCGTGCATTCCCTCCACCCTCTGTGTTAAATTTTGCCCATGCGAAATGTTGTGATCATCGGCTCGGGACCGGCTGGACTCACTGCCGCGGTCTATGCGGCGCGGGCGAATCTCTCGCCCCTGCTCATTGAAGGCTGGCAATCCGGCGGACAACTGACCACGACGACGGAAGTCGAGAACTATCCCGGCTTTGCCAAAGGCATCATGGGCCCGGAGTTGATGAAAGAAATGCGAGCACAAGCGGAGCGATTCGGGACGGAGTTCCTCACCGGCGATGTCACAGCTGTTGACCTCACACAACGCCCGTTCACGCTCACGATCGACGGCGAACACACAGAGCAAACCAAGACCCTCATCATTGCGACCGGCGCGACGGCCATTCAGATTGGGTTGAAGAACGAGGCCCGTCTCACGGGGCACGGCGTCTCGACCTGTGCGACCTGCGATGGGTTTTTCTTCAAGGGGAAGGAACTGATTGTCGTCGGCGGCGGCGACAGTGCGATGGAGGAAGCCACGTTCCTCACCAAGTTCGCTACCAAGGTCTCGATCGTCCACCGGCGCGACAAACTGCGGGCTTCAAAAATCATGCAAGACCGCGCGGTGAAGAACGAGAAGATCACGTTCGTGTGGAACTCCGTCGTCGAAGACATTCTCGGCAAGGATGTAGTCACCGGCGTCCGCCTCAAGAATCTCGTCACAGGCAAGACGACAGAACTGCCTTGTGCCGGCGTTTTTGTCGCGATTGGGCACTGTCCCAACACCAATCTCTTTAGCGGCCAATTAGACATGGATGCCAAGGGGTACATCCGCACGACAGAGGGAACCGCCACGAGTGTGCCAGGCATCTTCGCCGCCGGCGACGTCCAAGACTCGACATACCGCCAAGCTGTGACCGCCGCCGGATCCGGCTGCATGGCGGCCATCGACGCCGAGCGTTTCTTGGAGTCAGGTAAGAAGTAAAAGGTGAAAGGTAAAACGTTCGCAGCAGGAACCTGGGCGTGAACAAACCTCACAAAAAGCTCAATGCCTGGAGCGACGCTGTCGATTTAGCTCAACAGATATATAGGGTCACTGAAAGATTTCCGTCGAATGAACAGTTCGGACTTACAAGCCAAATCCGGCGAGCAGCCGTCAGCATCCCCAGCAACATTGCCGAAGGAGCTGCGAGACAAACAAGAATGAAGTTCATTCAGTTCCTCCATGTCTAGAAGGGCTCATTAAGTGAGCTGGACACTCAGCTGGAACTCGCCAAGCGGCTTGAGTACCTTGGACAGGCAGAGTGGGAGGCGCTGAACGAACTGCTTGAGCGGGTGGATAGGATGCTGAGCGGGCTCATTCGCCACTTGAAAACCAAGCGTTGAATCCCATGAATTGTCTTCACCTCTTACATTTTACGATTCACCTTGCACGTCTTACGTTTCACGTTTCACCTTTCACGTTTCACCTTTTACCTTTCACCCCTCACGCCTCACGGCCTTAGCCATGCGCTGCGCCATCGTCCATTACCACGAACTCGCCCTCAAAGGCCGCAACCGGGAATATTTCGAGGAGCGGCTCGTACGCAATATTCAATTGACGCTGAAGGACCTCGGCGTCAGACGCGTCGAGAATCTTCGCAGCCGGATTCGCGTGGTCCTGCCTGACACGGTTCCGGACCAGACCATCAAAGAACGGCTCACACGAGTCTTCGGGATCGCCAACTTTTCGCTCGCCCATGGGTTGCCCCTCAATCTGGCCCATCCAGACCTGGGAGCGCTCAGCAAAGCGGTCATCGACGCGCTTCGATCGGAATCTTTTTCCACCTTTCGCGTATCGGCGAAACGAGCCGACAAACGCCTGGCTCTGACCTCCATGGAGGTCGCGCGGGACGTCGGCACTGCCATCCGTGAAGGAACCGGCAAAAAAGTTAGCCTGAAAGATCCCGACCTCACAGTCTATCTCGAACTACTCTCCAAAGAGGTCTACTACGCGATCGAAAAGATTCAGGGGCCTGGTGGAATGCCGGTGGGCGTCAGCGGGAACGTCGCCTGCCTGATCTCCGGAGGGATCGATTCGCCGGTCGCAGCCTATCGCATGATGAAGCGCGGATGCCGAGCCCTCTTCGTCCACTTCTCCGGCCGGCCGCTCGTAAGCCGTGCCTCGGAAGAGAAAGTACGCGAACTCGTGCAGACCCTCACGGCCCATCAATACACGTCGAAGCTCTATGTCATCCCGTTCGGGGAGATTCAACGTGACATTGTGGCGAACGCGCCGGCCCCGTTTCGCGTGGTGCTCTACCGACGCGTCATGATCCGCATCGCGCAGGAATTAGCCAAACGCGAGCAATGTTGGGGGCTCGTCACGGGCGATAGCTTAGGGCAAGTCGCCTCGCAAACACCGGAGAACTTGACGGTCATTGAAGAGGCGGCAGAGTTGCCGCTCCTGCGCCCGCTCATCGGTATGGACAAGGTGGAAATCACCGACCAGGCTCAGCGGATCGGCACCTTCGCCATATCGATTGAACCTGATCAAGACTGCTGCTCACTCTTCACCCCGCCACACCCCAGTACGAAAACCAGACTCGATGACATTCAGAAGGTCGAACGGATGTTCGATATTGGCGCGCTGGTGAAGCAGGGGCTCGAGAAGGCTGAGCTAACCCAATTCACGTTTCCTCAGTAGCAGGATGCTGAAAAAGTCCGCCAGCTTCGTTCTCGCATCGTTCAGATCCTCAACGTACCCCAGAGGGTACGCCTCCGGGTCTTCACTCGCTGCGGCCTTGCTGGACGGACTTTTTGAGCATCCTGCGAGAATGCTCTCTTTTTTTCGCCACACCTGTGGCCCGTCAAAGTTCTCGCACATAAAAATTGGTATTTCGCAGCCTGCTAGCGGGAGATTCGTCTCGCTCTCACTGTGATCCCCCCAGCTGCTGCGCCTGCGCGAGCGCTTTTTCCCTCATGATTCGAAAATGCGATTCCAGATCTCGCCGCATCGCCAGGGCGACCATCCAATCCGGCACAATCGTGTCGACCTCGACGAGCAATTCAAACTCAGCCTTTGTATAAGCCCCACCATCGACGGGGATGAGTTTCCAGAACCGGCGGTACTGCTTGAAGTCGCCCCCCTTCAACTCCGTCAGCAACCCGCCGGTCGGCAGGATCCTCGTCTCACTCAAGAGGCGCCGTTCTCCTGGGAGTAGGGCATGGTCGATCCGAATATCCGTGAACGCCTTGCCGTCATGCTCCCGTACCTCCGCCATCCGCATCCGTACGTCGAAGAGCTCAGGCCAATGTGCATAGTCGGTCAGTAATCGCTGAATGATTGCCGGTTCCACCGGAAAGAGAATCGTGGCCGTCGCTCGCACGCCGCCGGTGGGTTCCGTACGAACATCCAGCTCGACCGGCTCAGCCGCACGGCTCCACCCGGACCAGCCAAGTAGTAGACAGCCCATGACGATCATCGCACGCCACAACATGGCGTAATTATATAGACCCATGCAGATTCAGGCGAGTACTAACACGGTACGAAAACCATTTCGGTACAGCAGAACTTCGATAACCCGCACGTCCGGGACAAGAGCAGAACACCCTCGAAGGATGCTCAAAATGGCCAGACTTCTTACCCGCCCAACTCTGGCGCGCCGAGACGCGCCTTGTCCCAATCAAGGCCGCAGCAGTTTATTACTCGTTTTAAAAGGGTGGCCTGGATTGGTCCCAAACCGCGCGCATCGAGGGAGCACATTCTGATCGTGCGCGCTCTGCGAGCGAAAGGGACCATTCAGGCTACCCTCTCCATCCTTTTTCAGCATCCTGCTAATGCGTCGAAACGTGATTGACTGGTCCAAACATCTCTGTGCTACGATGCGGCGTGATGAAATGCTGGTCCTTCCTGTTACTGATGCTCATCGGTCTGTGGAGCCTTTTAGGAGCGGCTCACGCGCAACCCATGGACGATTCACACGCCACGACAGAACAGTCTTGTAGCTTCGCTATGACGAAGGGAGAGGCCTCGCAGAGCTGTCACGTCCCCTTCCCCATAGGCTGCCTCGTGGCCGATATCCCCGGAACCGACAAACCCTGGACAACCATCTCCAATGCAGGAAAAACATTCTGCCGATTTGACGACAAAACCACAGACTGGAAAGCCAAGATCACCGGCTCCTGCGGCCGTTGCAACTCCGGCCATTGCTCAGCCCAGTTTATTGTCCGCTTCGACTGTTCCCAACAAGCGCACTAGCCATGTTGCTCGCTGAGGCGATCAAAAACGAAGCTCGGGCCCTGGGTTTCGACGCCGTCGGCGTCAGCCGAGTCGCCAATAGCAGTCAGCCGTCAGCTATCGGTCATCAGCCGAGCTCCTCCCTTTTCTATCCCGTTACCCCATTATCCCATCACTTGTTCAGCCGTCTCGCGGAATGGCTCCAGCGATGCTACCACGGCACGATGGCTTGGATGACTCGCGACCCCACTCGCCGAAGCGATCCGCAACAGGTATTACCCGGATGCCGATCGATGGTGTCGGTCGGGATGAACTACTACACGGATAATCGTGCAAACGAGCAGCCTGGAATGGGACGCATTGCCCGTTACGCCTGGGGGAAGGATTACCATACAGTGATGAGCCGGCGACTCGCGCAACTCGAATTGAAAATCGCAGCCCTGGCGCCAGGAGTGACCACCCGAGCCTACGTCGATACCGGTCCAATCATGGAAAAGGCCTGGGCGCAGCAGGCCGGCCTCGGCTGGATCGGGAAACATTCCAATCTCGTCTCGGCCGAATGCGGCTCATGGCTCCTGCTCGGGGAGATCCTGACGACCCTAGATCTGAAAGCGGATGAACCAGCCACAGATCTGTGCGGAAGCTGCACCCTCTGTATTCAGGCTTGCCCAACCGGCGCCATCGTCGAACCCTATCTCGTCGATGCCCGACTCTGTATCTCCTACCTGACAATCGAACTACGTGGTGGCCGAGAGGCCATCCCTGACGAGCTCGCTGCTCAGATGGGCAATCGCATCTTCGGCTGCGACGATTGCCTGGACGTCTGTCCCTTCAACCTTCGGGCAGACGCGACGAGCGAACCAGCCTTTAACCCCACTCCCCTGACCCTCGCTCCCAGCCTCCAGGCTCTGGCTCAGATCAGCGAGGAAAGTTTTGCGACTACGTTCAAGGAGAGTCCCCTCAAACGAACCAAACGGAGCGGCCTCCTTCGCAACGTGGGGATTGCACAGGAGAACCACCGGCGACAGACAGGAGGCCGGGCCTCATAATTGACCCCTTTTTTCTTGGCGGGCAGAGGAGTAGGCTGTTTCCAGTACTTGGTGGTTCGCGGGGAGGCCGAATATGCATCCTCCGATCTTGCTGCTCATCTCAACCGATCCCCACGCCGGATCGTTGCTCGAACAAGCCCTCGATCACCGCCGCGCCACCATCCTTCTCGTTGAAACGACCGAAGAGGGTCTGCGCATCCTGAAAGACCAAGCCGACCTCTCACTCGTCCTGTGTGACGAAAGCCACGGACAGATTGCGAGCCAGATGGTCCTGTCTCAGGCCAGACACACCGATCACAATCTCCCCGTTATTATCCTCGGAACAGACGGATCAGCAAAAGCCGCAGTCGAGGCGTTGCACCGTGGCGCCACCGACTATCTTGCACAACCAGTGACGGCGAAGGATTTCCAAACTGCCATCCACAAGACCCACGTCTTCGAAACGCCGGAGCCCCAAGCGCGGGAAGAGCGTCCCTTCGCATTCGATCAGATCGTCAGCCGATCGCCTCAGATGAAACTACTGAAGCATTTGGCAGCAGAAGTCGCCCAAACCGACGCGACCGTCCTCATCACCGGCAAAAGCGGCACAGGCAAAGAACTCTTCGCCCAGGGGATTCATGCCTCCAGCCCTCGGTCCAAAGGCCCCTTCGTGGCACTCAATTGTGCCGGCATTCCCGAGCACCTCCTCGAATCGGAACTGTTCGGATATCAGCGCGGCGCCTTTACCGATGCGAAGCAGGCCAAACTGGGACGATTTCAACTCGCGGAGGGCGGCACGCTCTTTCTCGACGAAATCGGTGAGATGAGTCCTTCCGCGCAGGCGAAGCTCTTACGCGTCTTGGAGAATCACCAAGTCGATCAGCTGGGCGACACGCGCAGCATCCGCGTCGACATTCGCGTGATCGCGGCCACGAACGAAGATTTGCCGGCTCAGATCAAAGCCGGGCGATTCCGTTTGGACCTCTACTATCGGCTGAACGTCTACCAACTGCGCATCCCGCCGCTCCGCGAACGACCAGAAGATATCGAACCAATTCTGACATCCTTCCTGGAAGTCGCCCGCCTGGATCATGGCTGTCGCATCAAAGGCATCACCCCAGCCGCGCTGACCATCTTGCAAGGCCACGACTGGCCAGGCAACGTACGGGAGCTGCACAACGTGGTCGAAGGGCTTACCATTACCTGCAAAGATGAGATGATTCGGCCGGACCACCTCCCTGCCTCTGTGCGAAGCCCTGGATCGGCAGGATCGAACGGAGAGATCGAGAAGACATCGCTCCTAGCCTTCGGCCTCTCGGCTCAGGAGATGGAAAAGAGACTGTTAAAGGAAGCGCTACAGCGCACAGGCGGCAATATTTCCGAAGCAAGCCGGCTCCTCAAGATCACCCGCAATACACTTCGATACCGCATGGCGAAGTACCAACTCTCCTGCATGATGCTGAAACAATAACGGAAGGGTAGCCTGGTCGTCCTCCTGCTCGCGAAACAGAGGAGGGGATGGAACCTGATGATCTTCTATGCTCGCGCAACGCGCGACCTCAGAAGGCCCTCGTTGAACGCGCGCAGTGGAAGATCAATCAGCCCCCATCCCTGAAGAGATAACGAGCGAGCTTGGAAGGATCATTTATACCGTTCGACGCGCGCAATCGAGGGCCGACCAGGCTACCACTTCTGAGGGAGAGTAAAAGGCTGAGGCGGCCTCGTTGGATGGCCTGTTCGAGCCTTACCTGAGTATGCAGACCTCAGAACGCGTACTAACCGATATGAATGTCAGTCACAGCCCACGGTAAAACCACAGGGCAGATTCTCATCTGCCCCCGTGGCGCGCGCTTCTCTGGTGTCAAGTCAAGCAACGACCCCATTTCGCACCGGCGGACGGGGAAACTTACGCAACTAGTTGGGGAGAAGAAAAGGAGCCAGGCAGAGAAAGAGACAATTATTCTTGCGACGGACAGCTTGTTACCGACTTTTCATTGGAATCTGAATACTGATCGCACCGGCAAGATCTCCTTCCTGGGCGCCCTCCCGTGGATAGCCCGAAATATCCAAGATGCCTCTGGGCTTGCCATGACAAGCCAGACAATCTTGCGAATAATATATAGGGGTTAAGACTCTCAGGGTCTTTTCATTATCAGTCCATTCGGTAATGGTGGTGTTTGAAGCCGGTTGCGTAGCCAGTCGCTTCAACACGTTTTCCTCGTACGCATCAGGCGTGTTTTTCAAATTCCTTGGATTGAGTGTGGTTTGCTTTATTTTCACCTGAGAACGATTGGAGAACTTTCGAGCGGCTTGGCTGCCAAAGGTGGCCGGAATAAAATTCTTATACCCAATGCCCCTTTGATTGATCACGAGTTGCACATCGGCCACCACCTCCTTGCTCGACTGAAGCAAAACCGGCAGTAATTCTTTCGCGAGAGAGGGAAGATGCGAGGGGAGATGCTTCAGATCAATGTTTGTCTGACGGATAAACTCATCGACAACCTCATGTTCAAATACTTCCGGAGTAAATCCCTTATCGCCTTTCCGGGGATCATTAATAAGCGTTTGATTGCGATCGATGACGAGACGTCCCACATTGAGCAGCGTAGCTAAATGTTGGGCGGTCGTTTCAGCGTCCTCACGAGGTGCCTGCGACCAACCAATACTTGACCACGCAAGAAAGAACACAAGGCTCAGGGATATGAACAAAAACACGCGAGATTTCATCAGTATTTCCTTCTTGCTCACCTTCCGGTCGCGAAACGACACTGTCCCTGGTCATAATGTTCCGGCACTTTCGAAATTTCAAACGGCAAGCCTTCTGTGGCTGCCCGTCGAGTAGGCGCATAGTCCTCTTCTAACCAACGCCTGCGCATATGCTCCAACCGCCCTGATTCTTCTAACCGATACAGCAGGTTGTTGAGGAACCACTGCAGACGCCTGCTTTCTTCAACCGTGACAATGGAGAAGTATTCCTGCGTCAGGATCAAGGGCGTTCCATCATTCCGTGTGAGGAGGTGCCAGTCCGGCCATACGTGCTTCGTCACGTAATCGAGGATGGAATGTTTGGACAAAATCACATCGATGCGTGGGTCCTTCGTCTCTACGGCGGCTGGAAGCGAATCGCATATGAGCAACCGGATATTCTTAAGATTGGCTTCTGCATAGAGGTGGGAGGTTCTCCCCTTCTGAGCAGCAACGGTCAAGCCCGAAAGCCCTGCTTGGATCGCCGCAAGCGTGTCGGAATTTCCAGCTTGATGTTGAAACTGCGCCCGTACTCTCTCAGCCACTTCTGGCTTTTGGATAATGGCCCCGATGCCGCCGTCATGAAAATACGGAATTGAATACCACAGGCCCGCAGGTCTTGCTCCCGGAACATTCCCACCGATAGATGAGACAAAAAGATCGAGGTGCCCTTCATTCATCTCGATGAAGAGATCACGGAACCTGGTGAGGTGCAATGTAGGAACAATGGGTTTCTGACCGCCGCAATATGTGGTCAGAGCGTCGGCCACCTCACGGATCAGCTCCACATCGAGGCCTGTGACACGAACCCCTTCATCGGTAAAAACAGCTGGAAATACAAAGGGACGAAAAGGTTCAACAGAAATTCCAACACGGAACTGTCCTCGCGAACAAATAGCAGACATTTCATCGCGTGCAAGAGGCTGCACCAGCTCCACAGCGTCGAAGACGAGTCCGCATCCTTGCAGAGAGAATCCGAGCGCTATAAGAAACGGGACGATGCCTTGTGAGCCGTATTCCTTCAGGCGGCGCCGCAGCCTCCATATGTTCGATCGTACAATCATAATGGATCTACCAACGATCATACTGTTTAGAATCGAACCCCGGTTGTAAAGAGCCATTGTTGTGACAAGTCGGATTTACCCTTGAAGTCAATTTCAAATCGTGTGTACTGGAGTCCCATATCGACCGAAAATCCTCGAGCCACAGGGAATCGCACTCCCACCTGGCCTCCATAGAGATAGCCTGGGGAATTAGAATCTCGGCCCGGGATCGTTCCTCCAACGAGTGCTCCAAGATATGGCACCGCTCGGTCTTCCAGCGGCCCAAAAAGAATATGTCGAATCATCCGATTTATCGGGTTGTCTTTTGGAAAATCCAAGATATCAATGAAATTGTTCCAGCGGGGATTCACATACAAAGAATTTTGGTCTGTAATAAATGTAGAGGTATGATGACTATAGTATTGATAGACTGTTCTCACCTCAAGATTGCCATAGCGAAAAGCAGTGAGTCCAGCCTGGGCAGCAATGACTCTGGCCTGTGGCGCAAATGTTCGCTGATTAAACGAAATGTCAAAATTAAGTGGACGAAGTGGGAAAAAGTCTGGAATCGACTCTACTGCTACCGCGTTAGATGGAAGCGCCGTCGCCAATATGATACTGCCAAATGCCAAAGCAGCTTGGGTTGGAAATCTCCTGATGCATGTTCGCAGCCATTCCCTGCTCTTGTTAGATAATCTCTTCATTGAATTCTTTTCAACAATATACCGCTGAGCACCCCATCAGCAAGGTGCGTTTCCGAGTAAAGTAAAAGGGGCAGGCTTACTCGTGTTCAACATAGCTTTTTGCTAAAGCGGTCCTGGACAGCAACTGACGGGAGTGCGCCCGGCCGATGCGAGAGGATTTGAAGCCAGGCATGTGTAGTGACTGACTGGAGCGGCTCAGAAGATTTCAACGGACATCTTGAGAACTTCTAAAGAAATCAATGATCGCCTTATTCTTCCCCGGCCATTCGGGGTGTGTCCCCATTCCTTCGCAATAGCGTGTTGTGACATTGTTCTTACAACCCGTGTACGTTACACAACCGTCTGCGTCTTTTACGGGGCTTGCAGTATCGCAACCATTACAGGCAGCCCACCATTGTATCGCCTCTTTACCATAACCCGGGAAAAGGGTGTCATGGCTACTGTGCATGACCATGACGGGAAGCGGGTTAGGACAATGATATTCTTTCAAGTCCTCGCCCCTGATTCCCACCGCACTCGGAGCAATCGCCGCTGGAATATGTTTGGTGCCGTTGATAAACGCTATGCCCATGGCAGTAGTCCCGCCATCGGAATGGCCGGTGAGAAAAATCCGCTTGTGATCGATACACCACTTCTTTTCGATCAACCCCGGTATTTCAGCCAGCCTTTCAATAGTTTCAGGAGTCATCTTGCGGTGATCGGCATACGCCACAATAAAACCTGCCGCCGTCGCCTCTTGCGTGAGATACATATATTCTTCCGACTCATATCGATTTCTTCCCCCTGGCGCATAAACCATGAGTAACGGATGGGCAATGCTTGAATTATAGTTGACCGGCGTTTTTACCATATAGCGAATACCCGACGATGTCTTTTCATCATTGCTGGCGCCTGCATTACCG
Source organism: Nitrospiraceae bacterium (assembly GCA_041491905.1). Taxonomy (GTDB): domain Bacteria; phylum Nitrospirota; class Nitrospiria; order Nitrospirales; family Nitrospiraceae; genus Palsa-1315. The sequence continues at coordinate 22,452 of JBGPVY010000006.1, forward strand.
GGTTTTGTTCCTGGTTCGCAGTGTCGCGTAGTATTGTCGACTGCATACACAGCCTCACCAAGCATTTTGCCACGATTAACGGCCTCAGCATTATTCTTTCCAGCATATTGAATTGCGCCCGCGCCAGTAAAACCAATCATCAATAGACCTATCGCTACAGCAATGATGGTTGTTCGGTTGAGCTGTTTTTCCCCGAAGCGTATCCACTCCGGCTTCACGATACCAACCACTGAGAGGATGACCGAAAGGAAAGCCAGCACCCTGAAGAAAATTAAGAACAAGGCGTTCATCGGTCTCACCTCGTATCGTTAGTTGCGAGATGAGTATCCCACTGCCGTTTCCATTCGTACCTTCTTCATCAGCTCAATGCTTAGCCAAGCAAGGGCGTAAGGGGCTTTTGACTACGCGCGTCGAACGACCACCTTCTGACTCTTCACCTTCTCTAGAGGGAGCAGGCAAACCGTCCTTCACTGCGCGCATCGAGCGACCGCCGTTTCATTGTGGGGGCTCTGCGAGCAAGAAGGATGGTTGCCTGCTCCCTCGCATCCGTCTGAAGCCGCTTCTTCCCCTTCATAAGGGAGTGGCCAGATTGTCGTTTACTGCGCGCGTCGAACGAGCACATTCTTATCGTGCGCGTTCCGCGAGCACAGGAAATCATCTGGCCCGCCCACTCACACTCCTTCCAAGCTCGCTCGTTACCTCTTCAGGGATGGGGGCTGATTGATCTTCCACTGCGCGCGTCCAACGAGGGCCTTCGGAGGCCGCGCGTTGCGCGAGCACAGAAGATCATCAGCCTCCATACCCTTTTCACCCGCCCATCGTAAGCACGACGCGGAAGCGCGCCTTGCCGCTCAGCATGCGATCGTAGGCAGCAGCGGCTTGTTCAAGCGGGAAGGTCTCGACCATGGGACGAATGCCGGTCAGCGCGCAGAAGTTGAGTGTGTCTTCAGAATCCCGGGCACTTCCCGATGGCCAGCCATGAATCGACCGGCGGGCGCCAATCAGTTGAATGGGGGTCACGGCGATGGGATCGGCCGAAGCGCCCACCACCAACAATTTTCCGCCGACCCCGAGCCCGTCAATGAGCTCCGACATCGATTTACTGTTCGGCGCGGTGGCCAAAATGACCGAGGCGCCGCCCATGTGGGTCAATTCGCTAGCCGCGTTGGTCTTCTCGGTGTCGAGGTAACGAGCTGCGCCCAATTTCAGCGCCAAGGTTTCCTTGTCCTGCCCGCGGCCTATTGCCACGGTGTGATAGCCCATCTTGTTGGCGAACTGGATGCCCAGATGGCCAAGTCCGCCCAGTCCCTGCACCGCCACCAGATCGCCTGCTTTGGCTTCGCTATGGCGCAAGCTGTTGAAGGTCGTGACGCCGGCGCACAGGATGGGTGCCGCCTCCACCGGCGAGAGAGCGTCTGGTATTGCGGCCACGGCTTCGCTCCTGGCAATCATGTATTGGGCATACCCGCCGTCTTCCTGGAATCCCGTGACTTGAAAGTTCTGACAGCCCATGAAATCCCCTCGGCGACAGGAGACGCACTGTCCGCAATGTCCGCCGTGCCACCCAACACCGACCCGTTGGCCCTTCTTCCAAATCGTCACGCTCGGTCCAACGGCATCGATCACACCGGCGACCTCGTGCCCCGTCACTCGTGGGTATTGCAGGCCCGGCCAGTGCCCTTCCTTCACAAAGACGTCACTATGACAGACGCCGCACGCCTGTATCTTGATGCGGACGGTATGAGGCCCCGGCTCCGGCACCTGACGATTCACGGTCTCGAACGCGCCGCCCGGACCGCTCACTTGCACTGCAGTCATATGGGGCATCACGACCTCCTTGGGTTGGATTGGATGTGAGTAAGGGAAGCCTAGTCCACTGAGAGCGTTGAGGGCAAGAGAGGCAGAATGAATGCCGAGAATTATGAAGGGAGCTTAGTCAGAATCAGCGGCCTGGCCCACAAGCCACTAGCCCACACATGAAATTCAGAATGTCTCCGCTTCCCCTTCCAGCGGATCATCTCTACCAAGAAGGTGTGAGCCGGAATATACAGCGGACTGATAGCTGGATAGACAGAGCGCTCATGAGGATCATTGCTTGACTTGATACCCGGTCATCGACGGATTTCCCAAGAGCGATTCGTGGTCAGATGCAAAGTCAAGAAACGACCCTGGAAACTCCTAGCTACTACGAACGAGACTCCACCTAAAATCCCTAGGACACGACATGACCAGGGTATGGCGTCGTGTCGGATTTTTTCATCAGCTGTGTCAAGGTCTCTTCAACAAGGCCTGAAACTCTTCCGGTATGGGCATGGGTCTAAAAGGATTAACATGCGCACCACCGGTATTCCCCAACGGCACCCAAATTCGTGAAAATAGCAACGCCCCAATAATCCTGCCAACTTGGCCTCTTATCTCTATTGGATCTCGGCGTTTCCAGCCGACCTTCAGCATCCACCAGTGCGCTTTCGCATGAGCGAATGTGAACGTTTGGCCCAGGATATGCGCGCGCTCTAGGTGATAGAACGCCTTGTCCAGGCTGTTGCCATAATAGTGCTCGGCTGCAGCATGCATCTCTTTGTCGTAGGCGTGTCTTCGTTCTGCGTCCATTCTCCCACCTCTGGCAGTTTCAACCAGGCCTTTATCCCGAGAGGACTTCGACTATATTACGGCCGATGCTGACTGTGCCGAGAAATGGGAAGGTACCAAAAACCCCAGGCTCCGTCACGAACCGATTCTCGTTACTGACTCAGCGTTAGACGCATTCGAAGCACGGTTCAGAATCAACTGTTTTTGAATCATTTTGTCGTGTCCGATGCCTGATGTTTTTCGGGTCGGATAAGATTTGGCTTTCCCTCTTCACCTACGAAGACAACCAATAATCTCAACGGTACTTCGCCTAAATTCTTTGCGCTATGCACGGTGTTCA
>JBGPVY010000289.1:0-3375 GCA_041491905.1 Nitrospiraceae bacterium
ACACGAGCGGTGACGGTTTTTCCTGCCGTTAGTTTGCCCCCCTCCACTGGCTCTGTGATCTTGAAGGCGCGCGCCTGCTGCGCCGGAAGCGCAACGCAAAAGGCAAAAGTAAAAAGGCAAAAGTTCCGAACCCACGTTTGACGTTTCACACCTAACGTTTCACGCCACACGGTCATCTCTTCAGGTGGAAGGGGACGTCGGTCAGGATGACGCGATCTTTGAACAGCAACGCCGTCTTGAGGAGCAGCGCGCGTTGGTTGTGCAGGATGCCCTGCCACCAATGGGCGGGAAGAATCTCCGGGATCACGACGGTCACCCAGCTGTCGGGTTCCTTCTCCAGAATTTCTTCGATATAGTCGAGCAAGGATCCCATGACAGAGCGGTAGGGAGAGGGGAGGGCGATCAAATTGACGCCACAACCCCATTGGGCCCACTGGATTTGTATGCGTGCCGTGGCCTCCGGATCCACGTCCACCATCACAGCCCGAATCTCGCCGGCACGACTGCGTGCGTAATCGACCGCTCGAATGACCGCTTGATTGACGCCATTGATGGGAACAATGACGATATTGCGTCGTGGAAGTGGAGGACGGTGATCACGCGTGAGCGAGATCTGTTCTGAAACGGCTTTGTAGTGAGAGCGGATCGAGCGGAACATCAAGACCAATATAATAATGAGGAGGAAGACGATCCAGGCGCCGTGGGTAAACTTGGTACTGGCGATGATGATGGATGCAATGCCGGTCGTGACGGCGCCTATGCCGTTCACCATCAGTTGCTTTCGCCAATGAGGCCCCTTCTTGGTCAGCCATCGGCGCACCATGCCGGCTTGGGCAAACGTGAAGGAGATGAACACGCCGACTGCGTATAGCGGGATCAAGGCGTGCGTGTCGCCGTGAAAGAGGATCAGGAGGAAACAGGCGAAGATCCCTAAAATGATGATCCCGTTTGAGAACACCAAACGGTCGCCGAATGTCGCCATCTGACGGGGCATATAGCCGTCGCGCGCCAGGATCGAAGCGAGATGGGGGAAGCCGGCAAAGGCGCTGTTGGCGGCAAGGACTAACAGCAGCATCGTCCCAATCTGGAGCGCGTAGTACAGAGCCCCGGTGCCAAAGGTGAGACGCGCTAATTGAGAAACGACCGTCTCATCTGTTTTGGGCAGAATTCCATAGTGGTAAGCCAGGAAGCTGATACCCATAAATAACGTCGCCAGAATCAGTGACATATGAATCATGGTGGTCGAGGCATTCTGGGACTCCGGCCGGCGAAAGGCTTTCACGCCGTTCGAGATCACTTCCATTCCGGTCACAGCCGAACAGCCGGCGGCAAATGAACGAAGGATCAAGAACAGAGTCAGTTCTTCGACCGCCGTCTGGTGGTCTGGCGACAACGAGACACCTTGTCCGAATAGGGCCTGGATACTTCCGATCACCACCATCACTCCGAGGGCGCCGATGGCAAAGTAGGTGGGAACGGCGAAGAATTTCCCCGACTCCCGCACGCCGCGAAGATTCATGACGATTATGAAGACACTCGTGACTAGCCCGAGGGCTTCGCGATGGGCGAACAAACTTGGTATGGCTGAGGTCAGGGCCGCGATGCCTGCCGCTACGCTGACGGCCACTGTGAGAACATAGTCGATCATCAACGCGGCCGCGGCGATCAGCGCCGGCAGTTCCCCCAAGTTGTTGCGGGATACAATGTAGGCCCCGCCACCCTCCGGGTACTCGTAGATGATTTGGCGATAGGAAATGGTCAGGACAACGACGAGAAACAGAATCGCAAGGCTGATGGGGATGGACCAGGCAATGGCGGCGGTTCCTGCAAGGACCAACACCAGTAAGATTTCTTCTGTGGCATAGGCCACGGAAGAAATCGCGTTCGAGGAGAAGATCGCGAGAGCGAGGGTTTTCGACAGCCGTTCGTGCGCTGCCTGAGTGCTTTTGAGTGGGTCGCCAACCAGCCAACGCTTCAGAAGCATAACAATCATTATCGCACATAACTGGAGGTGTGCGCATAGAAGAAGCCTCAGACGTCAGAGGCCGAAAGCCCCACTTGATCTATGCGGTGTGGGACTTCGCATGAGAGGAAACGCGAGTCGTGTCGGCAGCCGCAAGGGGTCATGGAGGGGTTGACTACTCTATGTGAATTTCAGTATTGTTCGACTGTTTCAACATCGATCGACTATGTATTGAAGATGACCACCCATTCGTGTCGTGGGAGGTGATCGTGAATCATTTTTCGGTCTGTAATTTTCGTACGGGTTGATGGCTGTTTTACATACCAATACCATTTCAAGGAGGCTGGTCCATGTTTATTCACAAACTAGGGGGCTGTGCGCATACCCGCATGCTTGCCGCGATGGCAGCGGTGGCCCTGCTCGGAGCCCCTCTCGCATCCGCTGAGAATTTCTCACAGGCTGAGCAGACGTCGTCGCAGCACATTGCGATGAATCATCAGCTGCCTGGTTGGGCGGAGCAACTCAAAGGTCAGACGATCGTCGAGGATGCGATGGGCGGCAAGGCCGAGCGTTCTGCGATGGTTGAACAGCAGCACCAGAGGCTTATGGAACATATGGCCCAGGATCCCCAGGTGCAGGGTGTCAACACCGGGATGTACAACACCTCCTCCATGATGCACCAGTATGGAGCAGGCGGGCAGGATATGCTCCTCGTGTCCGATCCTCGCGTGGAGCCTGTGGCAATGACCGGCGGCGGGAAGTGTCCTGCCACGGCCCCGGTGAAGCAATACAACATATCCACGATCAACGTCGAGATCACGCTCAACACGTGGCTCGATTTCTATCCCGGTTACATGTACGTGCTGGATGAGAATCTGGATAAGGTGCGCGCAGAAGAAACCATAAACAAGGAAGCCCGCGACAAGGAAGGGTTCGATCCTGGCGCCGTGATTCCTGGCGTGCAGGCCCAGTGGATTCAGCCCCTCGTTTTCCGCGCCAACCAGGGTGACTGCGTCAAGATCAAACTCTCGAACAAGCTGGAAGAGGGTGGCGGACCGGTCAGTCTGCACATCCATGGGTCGAGCATGGTGGTGAGCGCCACCGGCGCGGCGGCAACCACGACGAACCCTGATTCGGTCGTCGAAGAAAAGAAGACCGGCGAGTTCGAGTGGTACATCCACCCGAACACTCAGGAAGGTGTCCGACAATTCCATACCTATAGCCAGGACCGCGAACTGACGGTGATGGGATTGTTCGGGGCCTTCGTCGTTGAGCCGCGCGGATCGAGCTACCTGGAGCCGCTCGGCGAGGGCGATCCAACACCGGCCTCCAGTGGTTGGCAGACGATCATTAAAAACGGTACCGGTCCGGACTTCCGCGAGTTTGTGCTGATCTATCACGAAGTCGGCGAC
>JBGPVY010000097.1:0-9329 GCA_041491905.1 Nitrospiraceae bacterium
AACACCAACCAGAACGTGCCGATCGCTTCTGCCGCCAGTCGATTTGCCATGTCGCCTCCCCGGAATGTGTGATCCTGCCCCGCACTATGCCCGTAGGAGCGCAAAAGCGCAAGCCGCGCAACGCCCTGGGGCGAGCCGGGCCGCTGTATTCTTTGCTCGGACCAGCAGATTGATATTGTCGGGTGAGCGAGCTCACGAGGAGAGAGGAGGCCAGGATGAAAGACTATCGGGCTATGTGATGTGGAGACGATCTCGCTCCAGCTTGGGTCGAACTCTTCCGCTGCGGCCATTACGGCTTCTTTCTTCCGCAACCGCTTCACTGGTATTTGGCGCTCCCAGTGGTATGTTTTATGCTTCACGAATCAATGCGGGGAAATTGATTTTCTCCATTGACACGTTTTTCTAATGGGCGTAAGAGAAACTTACGGCCCATTCATTCACTCGATCAGGGGGACTGGACAGGGCGCGCGGCTGTCAACGGATTCCCCCGCCCACTTTCCAAGAGAGGAGGGTAGCGATGGATGACCTGACTCCACCTGGCCACACAGGCCCGCCGACTCGAGGGCGGGCTTCTGATCGGTCGTGCTAGCCGGTTCTCCACTGGCTGTGCCGTAACGGCACCACAGACCAACAGGGTATGAGCCTGATCACATGTGATGGAGAACTCGACGCTGGCGCGAGGAACACAAGCGCCTGGGATGATTTTGTTTTCCCCCGATCAGTAGTTCTATACCTTGCTCTCGCGCGGGTCTCAGTTTTTACTGGGCCGAGACAATTACACAGCCGATCTGGCGTCCTAAGCGCCACACACGGGCGACCTCCCACCTTAGTGCAGGGTCGCCCGTGCCTTTCTAGCAGGCTGTTGAAAAAGCCTGCCAGCATGTCTTGTTCATTTGGTCTGTTAGGTCTGTCTGGTTTGTTTGGTGAATGAAACTAACCAGATGGGCCAGACAGACCGGGCTTGTGTCACACGTGCGGACCATCGACGTTCTGGCGTGCCTATATAGTTTTTCAGCATCCTGCTAGGTTCGGCAAAATGCCCTCCAATGTTGTTGTCGCTTTGCTCAATGCCTCGCCGTACGACAAAAGTACGACTCGGTCTTTCGCTCGCTGTCGCCTTGCCTGGGATAAGTGCGTCTTGGCGCGCTGGGGAGGGCGGGTGAGGTGGACATTTTGACGAGCCTACTCGGCCTTGCGCTCGCGGGAGTTCCTGGAATTTCTCCAAAAGAAATAGAGCGGAATCCCACTCAGGACGGTCGCCGCCCCGTACAACGATTCTGCAGGTCGTTGGACGAGACTGTAGATGACCAATGTGAAGGCTCCGATGACGAGGGCCGCGGGTAAGAAGGGATAGAGTGGAGCGCGGTATTGGTGGGTGTCCACAACGCTTGTACGACGAAGACGAAAGATCGTGGAGAGGGTCAAGGCCATGAACAGTGAGAGAACGAGGCCGCTGTAGACGAGGAGCTGTTCGAAGGTTCCGCTCAGAATGAGCAGCGACGCCCAGAGGCTTTGGAAGACGATGGCGCGGGCCGGCACCGCGGTGCGGGGGTGGAGCTGGGCGAGCCAGGGGCTGATCATGCCGTCGCGCGCCATGGCCCAATACACGCGGGGTCCTGCCCACGTCATGGCGCTCACCGCTCCTGCGATGGAGAGAGAGAGAATGGCGGCAATAAGTCGCCCGCTCTGTGGCCCCCACAATGCTGCGGCTGCCTTCTCCGCAACCGGTATGATCGGTTCTCGGGCCAGCTCCGTGATCGACAGCGCTGACAGATAGACGAAGTTTAGCAGCAGATAAATGACCGCGACGAAGGCTGTGCCCCCGATCACGATCTTGGGCAAAGTCCTCCGGGGATCAACGATGTCGCCGGCGATGTAACCAGCGACGTTCCAGCCAAGATAGCAATAAGTCACAATCACGAGCGCGATGGCGGATGCCCCAAGCGTCGGCTGTTGCACGGTGGGCCTGGCGAGGAGCGCGTCCCAGTGGCCCGCCACCGCCCATAACCCGCCGAGAATGAGTCCCCCGATGGCAACGACTTTTGTGGTCGTCAATAGCAATTGCATGCGGCCGCCTGTTCCTACACCTCGACAATGCATGAGGGTCGCGATCCACAGCAGAGAGAGCGAGAGTCCCTTCGCCAGCCATCCCCGCTCGTCCTCGATCGGGACGACTCGCAGCGCATAGGACGAAAAACTGATGGCTGAAGCCGCCACTGCTGCGCCGAACCCGATCGTGAAGGAGGTCCATCCACTGAGAAAGGCCACCAGCGGTCCATAGGCCTCTCGCAGGTAGACGTAATCCCCTCCCGCATGAGGTAAGGCGGCCCCCAGCTCTCCGTAGACCATGGCACCACCGAGAGCAAAGAGCGCTCCGACGAACCACAACAGGAGAATCAGCATCGGATCACCGAGATCGCGGGCCATGATTCCGGTCGTCGTGAAAATGCCGCCCCCGATGATGTTGCTGACGAGGACGCAGGAGGCGGTGAACCAGCCGATCTTCTGCGCGGCTGATTTCAGGCTTGGCTCACTGATTGACGGATGGCTCATGGCGTCTGTGATTGGATAAGGATCGGGGGCTTTCTTTTCTTCCTGCTCTTCCCTACCATACTGCGCGATGCCTGGGAAGCAACCTAAAGTCCCTCGTGCCGCCGGTGGCGTGCGACGTCGTCGCCAACCTGCGCATGCGTCGACCGGTTTGGCCGCGATGGAACTCCAAGCCGCGGCTCCTCCGGCGGAGGTCGCCGAACTGCATCGAGCGATCGAGGGTGATGGCGGGAAGGTCCTTGCGATCTATCGGGAGCCCTATGGCGGACGCTGGGTGGTGCTGGCGGCCTTGCCGATCGAACTCGTTGAGCCGACCCCTTTTCAGCGCAATCTCTCCGATACGCACGTTCGCAAGTTAGAACTCGTGATCGGCAAGATCGGGCGGTTTCTCGATCCGATCATTACGGTGCGTGCGCCTGCGGAGGGGGGTAAAGGGGTAGAGGAGGCAAAGGGGCACGTGAAATACTGGACTCCCAATGGCAACCATCGGCTCTCGGCGATGAAGACGCTGGGGGCGAAGAGCATCGTCGCGATTGTGGTGCCGGAAGCGGCTGCGGCCTATCAGATTCTCGCGATGAACACCGAGAAGGCGCACAATCTGCGCGAGAAATCCCTCGAAGTCATCCGTATGTACAAGGAACTGGCGCGGCTCGATGATGCGACGGAAGAGACCTATGCCTTGGAGTTCGAGGAGCCGGCCTTCATTACTCTGGGTCTGTGCTATGAAGAGCGACCGAGATTCAGCGGCGGGGCTTACCATCCGGTGTTGAAGCGAGTGGATGTATTCTTGAAGAAGCCGCTTCATGTGGCGATGACCATGCGGTGCGAACGTGCAAAGACCGTGCTGGCGCTGGACGATCAGATCGTCGCGCAGGTTGAGGCGCTTAAAGCGAAAGGTCTGACGAGTCCCTACCTCAAGAGCTTTGTGGTCGCCCGGGTGAATCCGATTCGGTTCCGGCCAAAGGATGCCGCTCCCCTCTCATTTGATGAGGCCTTCGACCGGATGGCGACCGCAACGGCCAAATTCAACCCCGAGAAGATCAAAATGGAAGACGTGGCCCGCTCGGGCGGCGCAGTCGATGAGGCCGAGTAACCACCCAATTGCCTAATTTCTCCACCTTGCCCTTTCTTGCCCTTTCTCTCGAAGCCCCTTTAGAATACCTGATCTAGACAGGATCGGTATGCAGTGTTGATTGTTCATACCAGGAGGTGGTGCCATGAGCCTTGCTGATAACAAATGTATCCCCTGCCGCGGCGGTGTACCGCCAGTCCCGGCGGATCGTGCGCAGGCTCTGCTGAAAGAGCTCGGGCGCGGGTGGTCGCTGAACCTGCCCGGCCATCTTGAGCGCTTGTTTACGTTCAAGGATTTTGCCCAGGCCTTGGCTTATGTGAACAAGCTGGGTGCCGTGGCAGAAGCGGAAGGCCACCATCCCGATCTCTATCTTGCCTGGGGCAAGTGCAAGGTCGAGATCTGGACGCACAAGATCAATGGCCTGACGGAGAGCGACTTTTACATGGCCGCCAAAGCCGATCGCGCGTTTGAACCATTCAAGCTGTGAACGCTGTGTGCGGGACGATGAACGGAGGGATCGCTCTCGTTCATCGCTCAGCGTTCTACGGTCACCGTTTCTCATAGGTTTCCGTATGCAACATGACAGACCGGCAGTGGCGCTCGTCAACATGCCGTTCAGCTACTCGAAGTATCCCTCGATCCAACTGGGCACACTCTCTGCGCTGCTCAAGTCGAGGGGGATCCCTGTCGACTGCTTTCATCTGAACGTGCGTTTCGCCCACAAGATCGGCGTGCCCCTCTATGAAATGATCTGCGAGAAACGGGCGCTGTTTGGCGAGTGGCTTTTTTCATACCTCTTGTTCCACGACAATCCGAAGCGCGCCGAGTATCCCCGTTTATTTAAGCCGGTGTTTGAGCAAGTCGCCAAGGAGAGCGGGCATCCGGCCTCGTTCTTCGAAGACATGGCGACGACGACGGCGCCACAGTTCTTGACCTGGGCTCTGACCGCAATCGACTGGGGGCAGTATAGGATTGTCGGGTTCACCTCCACGTTCGATCAAAACGTCGCCAGCCTGACGATGGCGAAACTCATCAAGGATCTCTATCCCAACGTGACGATCGTCTTCGGTGGAGCGAACTACGACGGCGAGATGGGGCTGGAATACTTCCGGGCCTTTCCCTTCATCGATCATGTGGTGGTGGGGGAAGGGGAAGAGGTGTTCCCGAAATTGGTTCGATACCTCCTCGAGGGAAAGATGGGGATCGTTCCCAGCGGCGTGGCCTATCGAGAGGGAGCGGCGATCGCGTTCACTCCGAACAACTCACTCTTCTCGGACTTTGCGAAGACCGGTCCACCCGATTATGACGATTACTATCATCTTCTGGCTGAGCTGGGGGAGGCGGCGCAGGGGCTCGATCGGATCCTGCTCTACGAAGGTTCGCGGGGCTGTTGGTGGGGAGAAAAACATCACTGTACGTTTTGTGGATTGAACGCACAAAGCATGAAGTTTCGGGCCAAATCGTCTGGGCAAGTGGCCCGGGAGATGGCCTATCTCTCCAGCCGATACGATACGGCGCGATTTCGCTTGGTGGACAACATCATCGACATGCAATATGTGGAAAACCTCTTCGGTCGGTTTGCGGCAGACCATTGTGATCTCGACGTGTTCATCGAAACCAAGAGCAACCTGCATAAAAGCCAGATACAAACGCTCGCCGCCGGGGGCGTGAAGTGTATGCAGCCGGGAATGGAGAGTCTGAGCCTCAATCAGCTGCAGGCGATGGACAAGGGCGTGACGCCGATGCAGAACATTCTCTGCCTCAAGTGGAGCTCCTACTATCATGTCGCGTTGTCCTGGAATATCTTGCTCGGGTTTCCCGGAGAAACGAACGAGGACTACCATCGGCAGATCGACATGATTCCGTCGTTATTCCATCTGCAGCCACCGGAGTCGACCGGGAAGTTCTGGCTGGAGCGCTTCAGTCCCTACTACACCAAACCACACGAATATGGCGTCCGCATCACTGGCCCAGGGGCGGCGTACGAGTATGTCTACGATGCTCGGCAGGTGGACTTGAAGAAGATCGCCTACGATTTCGAGTATGAGCTCAACAATTGGAACGTGGACCCGCACGTCTACCAAGAATTGGTCGACCTAGTGCAGGAGTGGCGGAGACGGGTTGGTTCGAGCGATCAGCCGTTTCTCTATTACTCGAAGGCGATGGACTATGTCACCGTATACGATGGTCGGAACCCGAAGGCACCAATACGGCGGCGCTACGAGTGGCCTGCGGCTGGAATCATCGAGGTCTGCAACGAAGCGGCCAAGAGCGTAGACCAAATCCGCACGCTGCTGGCAAGCCGACCTGACAGAAGCGCGAATATCGACGGAGAGATTGATCAGGCGCTCGGTGTACTGACGGCTGCACGGATTCTGTACGAAGAGCGCGGCAAGTACTTTACCCTGGCCGTTCCCGAAAACCCCTACCTCTAGCAGGGCGAGTCACCGGTCTCATCACATCGACAGTTTGTCGGCGACGTTGCGCATCTGGACGCCGTGCACGAGCGAGGCGCCGCCTCGGATGGCACAGGCGACATGGACGGCTTCCGTCATTTCTTCGATGTTCGACCCTTTTTCAAGGGAGGCCTGCGTGTAGGCATCGATGCAGTAGGGACACTGGACTGCGTGGGCGACGGCGAGGGCAATGAGGGCCTTTTCTCGTTCCGTCAGAGCCCCTTCAGCGAAGACGGCGCTGTAGTAGGCCATGAATTTCTCCCAAAGGTCCTTGTTGCCCTTACCCATCTCGGCGAACTTGCCCAGATCGTGCGGATGATAATAGGTCTCCATTGGGAACTCCTTAGTCAAAGGTTAAGGCTGAGGGTGAGGCTGAGTTGTCAGGAAGGAGACCGCCTCAACCTTAACCTCGACCTTGGTCTGCTATGCATTACTGGGCGGTTCGGAATCAGCTTGCGTGAGCACCTGCGTAAACCGCGTCCCGACGATGCCGGTCACCTTGGCCATGAGGTCGGTTACCTCTTGCCATTCCTGCGGTAGAAGATCCTGTTTCAGTTGAGGATGAATCGCCCATTGGGCATCGACTTGTGTTCCCTTTCGGCTCACGAGCACCCGAAGCAGTTCCACATCCTTGGTGTGTGATTCGGCCCCTGCATCTTGGGGTGGATTTCCGTTTGAATCTTTCGATGGAAGCGTTGAACGTGCCATACAGCCAATCTCCTTCCCTCTGTAGGAGGAGATCATACCGCATCGTCATTCTGTCTGTATATCTGCCAGCAGGCCCCTGCAGCCAGTCAGGACTGTTCGTTCATCTGATTGGTTTGTGAGAGTCAGCGGGACTGATGCCTTAGCCCGCATCATTCATGACGGTTCGTCGCGAAATCGCGCAGTCGCGTTGAGAGACGGGCATGCGGAGACGCGAGGCCCCGAGGCGTACTTGAACAGTACGTCGAGGGGGTGAGCGGCGAGCCTGCCCGCCGAAGGCTCGTCGCAGCCGCGAATCCGCGATTGCAGCAGAAGCGCTCATGAATAATGCGGGTTAGGAGGGGGTTGCGTCTTCTTGGAGTATGTCGAGCATGGCCTGATGGATAGGCCCGTTACTCGCCACCAGTTCTTGCCCGTAGATCGAGTGAGTGTTACCCGCGAAGTCCGTCACCCTCCCCCCGGCTTCGCGGAGGATGATGACTCCCGCCGCCATGTCCCAAGGGTTTAGTGTCACTTCCCAAAATCCATCGAACCGGCCAGCCGCGACATAGCAAAGATCCAGTGCAGCTGTCCCAGTTCGGCGCAATCCCTGCACCTTCAATGCGAATCGTGCGAAGTGGTTCAAGTTATTGTTCGGGGTCTCGCGAATGTCGTACGCAAATCCGGTCACGAGGAGCGCGCGATCGAGATGATCCGTTGTGGACACGGAAATGGGCACTCCATTGAGGTGAGCCCCGTGACCGATGTGCGCGGTGAAGAGTTCGTCCCGAGTCGGGTCGTAGACCACTCCGATAATCATACGTCCGTCGCATTCCACCCCGATGGACACACAGTAGGCGGGGAACCCGTGGGCAAAGTTGGTTGTGCCATCAAGTGGATCGATCACCCATTTGTAGCGGGATGGCGGTTCCTCGGTCAGCCCACGTTCCTCGGCAAGGACAGGATGGGTTGGGAAGGCGTCATGGATGATGTCGATGATGCGTTGCTCTGCCTGGTGGTCGGCGTCGGTGACAAGGTTGATGATCTGCTTATGTTCAATGCGAAAACCGGTGCGCGAGCAATCCCTTAGAACGGCTCCGGCCTGGCGGGCCGCGTCAGTGGCGACTGAGATGAGTGTGTCGAGGGGGATATCCTGGCCATATGGTAGGGACATGAGACGGCATCATAGCACGAGGCTGTGTTTTACTATGTGGAGCGAAGAGATCTTTCGAACGTGAAGCAATCCCACTCATTGCGGCCAAGAACTGATTGGTTTCTTGACACTCTTATTGACAGAGCAGATGACATTGCGAGCAAGCAAGGACCAGTTTTAAAGCGATCATGCTATGCAAGCCACAATCGCAACTTTTTCTATTGACTTGTTATGCAAGCAATGCTATAAAGCAAGCATGCTTCACCTGGGGGCAAGGTCGTGGAAGAACTCACTGATATTTTGGTTGGTCTTGAACAGCGAATCAGCGCCTACAAGAACCGGCTGCAAGAGCTCGAAAAGAAACGTCGTCGTTTGGACGACGAAATCGCCACGATCAAGAAATACTTGGAGTTGGCAGAAACGCTGTATCGCGTCGAAGCCGACAAGGCCAAGCTCGCCAGTCTCTCCAGTCAATTTTATTCCGACGAAAAAGGTGCTCGTCAGCGACCGAATACAGATGTCACCGACCAGTCGAGGGAAATCCTCATGGGGCGGAGCAAATATTCAGGGAAAAGCGTGTCGGAAGCCGCGTACGAAATGCTCCGCGAGGCGAATCGCTCGATGCACGCAAAAGAGCTTGTGCAGCGATTGGTCGAGGGGGGGCTCCAGATCAAGGGGAAAACGCCGCTGACATCTGTGGCCACGTCCTTGAAGCGGGACAAGCGGTTCAAGAAAGTAGGTCCGAATACGTTCGAGGCATTAGAAGAATCCCTGATCCACGTAGTGTAGTGCGTCTGGGCTAGGTAGACCTCAAAATACACGAAGGGGGGTGAGAGTCTTGGCGACGAAGAAAGCAGCAAAGAAGAAGAAGAAGTAGTCCCCGCCTTGGTTCTAGCGTCGGGAGCGAGGCCACTTGCTCCCGACGTTAAATCACATCTCAGTTACCCGCACGGCACAAATCATCTTGTCTGTTTTGGCAAGACCACGCGCAGACTTCCATTCAAGAGGATGAGTGTTAGCAGGATGCTGAAAAAGTCCGCCGCCGGCGTTCTCGCTTCGCTCTCAAAAACCGTGAGAGGTAAGACGTGTAAGGTGAAACGTAGGACTGCCGAGTGCTCTTCCTCCGAAACCTTTCACATTTGACGATTCACGTCACACGGACCGCTGGACGGTCTTTTTGAGCATCCTGCGGGGATGTTCTCTTCGTGTCCCAGACGTGCAGGCCATCGAAGTTCTGCTGTGCTGAAATGGTTTTTCTGCAGCCTCTTATGAGGCTTGGAGAGCCACAAGCGATGCGGATCGCGGTGCGGCCTTGGCAGAACGAGGCTCAGACGCGGCGACTGTTTCGTCGGCGTTGAGCAACACCCAGCTATCGGGGTGGTTGAGAATCTGTTGAACGAGGCGTGTGTGTATC
>JBGPVY010000168.1:0-6705 GCA_041491905.1 Nitrospiraceae bacterium
CGGCGGGAACCGGAGGGCGAATAATTATCGTTCCCACCGACTGGCAGAACCGGAGGTGCGAATCCAGATCCTTCACCTCATAACACAAGTGGTGAAGCCCGCCTCCGCGATCCAGGAATCGCGATACCGGTGATTCCGGTCCGCCCGGCTCGACCAATTCTATCAATGGGTCCGTAGGGTTATGTCCCTGAAAAAACGTCACCCGGACCCTCTGCAACGGATCAAAAACTATGTTCCCATCCCATGTCGCGCCTAGCGAACGTGCAAAAGACTCAGCACTTTCCTGGATCGAGAGCACCACGAAACCAATGTGGTGGAGCTTGAGGTGATCCGGTGGACGAACACCCTCCAGAGGTTCATTACTCATGCGACCTCGCCATGGATGAAGCTCTGTCCTTCCGTTCGGTACCTTTCTGTATTTGTACAACGGGTTCATTCTCGACCCAGGACACGAACGTGTGGCCCAGAATCGTAAAAGATCTGACCAAGCCCAGGCGGCGCAATGGAGTCATTTTGAAAGACGACAACTGCGCCTGGTTCCACTCTCCCGTGTCAGCAAACGCCCGTGCCCGCCCTTCAGCCGCCAGCATCTGCAGGATATAGGCAGTCAGAAGCCAATGCATTGCCCGGCCGCGAAACTTGGGGAACACGTAGAAATCGAAGAGCTGTACATCATCCTCCCCGAGGAGGAAGTAATAGGGTGCGATGGTGCGCCCCTGCAAGGTCCAGCCGTACCCTGCTAGCTTGTCTCCCGACTTGATCAACCACAGCGACGCTCCTTTCTCGAATCGCTCTCGGATGTTTCGGTGGGCCTGCTTGGGATTCCAGAAACTGGTCATTTCCTGCAAATCCTGAGGGTTGAGTTCAGCATAGCTACTCAAACGCTCCACCTTTAGAGGACTCGGGATGTTTACGGGAGCCGTGGTTTGCTTGGCGAGGTCACAGTAGAAGACGACCATGCGATTCGAAAAGAGCGCCCGTCTGACGGTCAGGCCGGCGCGGCGGATCGTCGATCCGAAGCCGTGGCGTGTGTAATAATCCGCGAGGCGCGAAATGGAATTGGCAATGCCCATAGTGATGGCCGCCCGCAGCCTTCAGGCTTTCTGGGGAACACTCCCGGAGAGAAGTTCGCGCAGGCAGGCGCCGCTCACTTGCTTCTGCACGTCGCATTGCGCACTTTCTTGGGGATGCGCGGAGCCCGAGAGAACTGCAAACGTATAGCGCAGCACGTGATGGAAAAGCATTATGCTCCGGATTCCCAGCACACCCCAAAAGCTGTGATGTTTGGTCCAGTAATGCAGCACTGAGCGCTGTTGCGCGACTGCAAATCGAACGGGATATGGGGCCGTGATTTTGCCCCGGTCGTGGATAGCCCGCGCGGCGGGGTAGAACACCACCTGCCATCCTGCATTCCGCGCGCGCCGGCACCAATCCACGTCATCGCCATACATGAACAGGCCTTCATCGAGCAGGCCCACCGCGTCCAAGGCTTCGCGGCGGATCATCGAGAAGCAGCCCACCAACACGTCCACGGCCAGCGTCCGATCATGCGGAAAGTAGAACATGTGCTCGCCTGCGAAGAACCGCGAGTTCTTGAACCGGGCGGACATGCCAGTGGCCGAACAAAAGTTGTTCCACAGAGTTGGAAATCGTCGGCACGTGCTCTGCATCGACATGTCCGGGTTCAGCACGCGCGGGCCCACGTTTCCCACCTTGGGGTTCTGCTCCAGGAAATCCGCGAGCGCGTCCAGGCAGCCCGGGAACACGATCACGTCCGGATTCACCAGCGCGATGTAACGTCCCTGGCATTGCCGGATGGCCACGTTGTTGCCCTTGGCGAAACCCAGGTTTTCGCTGCTCTTGATCAACTTCACCCACGGAAATTTCGCCTCGATCATCTCCACGGAGCCGTCCGTGGAAGCATTGTCGACCACCAGTACTTCCATGCTGCGCCGTGGCGGGGCCTTGGCCAGGCTTTCCAGGCACAACTCCAGATAGTGTTTGGCGTTCCAGCCGACAATGACAACCGAGATATCCACGGAAGCGGAGGCAGACGACATGCGCTGAACTTAATTTCTTGTTGCCAGCTGTTTGAGAGAGCGGGCAAGGTTTAGTGGGCTCAGGGAGCCGCGAAGCGTGCGCTGCATGGACGCGCCTATATAGCTAGGCGCGTATTCGTGGCCTTAAGGAAACCCAAATATCCCAACCTTTCATATACGATTTCAAAGCCAGTGTTCTTCAGAATAGTTACGGCCTCCTGCATACGGTTCCCGTGACATTCCACAGCTATTCTTGCTATTTTTGAAAATGACTCTTGTGATGTGCTAGCCAAAATCTCGTATTCAGCGCCTTCGCAGTCTATTTTAAGAAAGTCGCACTTCTCAATATGCAAATCACCAAGCAATGAATCTAATGTGACTGATTCCACGGAGCGCGTTTGTACCCCTGCAGCGCCCGCGTTTTCCTCACTTGTGCTAGCAGTCGCTAACAGGACCTCTCCTGAGGTGTCCAAGCCAACAAATAAGTCCACTTTCCCTTGCTTGTTTGTAACCGCCGCGTTGAACATTTTTACGCAACCTTCTAATCCGTTCTTCGAAACATTCCATTGGAGTATTTTAAAGCTATCTACACACGGCTCAAAGGCGTAAACAGTTGCACCCAGGCTCGCCGCATACAAGGAAAAAAAGCCCTGATTGGCTCCAATATCGATTACCGTCATATTCCGTGCCAATGTAAAGCCCGGAATATCGTAATCTTTCTTGCTCCAGACTTCATAGAACATGAAAAGGCAATGGGTGTAACCTTTAACAGTAAGACCGTTTTTCAGATTTATGGTCGCGAGTCGAATCCCAAGCCTATTCAAGAAACTGAAGTACAGGTGATAACATCTCACAGGAATTCTGCGTTCGACGAATACAATTCTACAGACGCGGCGTATTTCGGCCATCCAAGCCGCTCGCTTACTTCTAAAGTTTTCCCTGCATACTTCCATAAAACCCCTCGCATTCCTGCTCCCACTTGAGACTGGGATGTTCAAAGTAGGTTGAGGGAACGGGCTGAGTCTAATTTCTTGTTGCCAGCTGTTTGAGACAGCGAGCAAGGTTTAGAGGGCTCAGGGAGCTGTGAAGCGTGCGCTGCATGGCCAAGCCTGCCTTGACGATTCCAGAAGACACGGCACTGTCCGACGCCGCCAATGGGTTTATCTGACAAACGTCCACGCCGGACAATCCTCTCTTAAAGTGATAAACGCCGGGGTTCCCTTCGGGATCGATGCCTCCGAGGTCATACGACTGAATGCCGAGTTCCTTGAGCCAACGAATCAGGGTCCACTGTAGGAGATAGGCGCCTTTGGAATACAACCCGTCGTCGCTGGTAGCACCAAGCAGGTAGATCGCGGAATCGCCCATCGCCGAGGCAACCAGGCCGGCCACCGGGACGCCCTTGTCTTCACAGATCAGGATGCGCATGCGTTGCGATTCCGCCAGGGTTTCCTGGATGCGCCCGAACTCGTCAGCGTCAACGGTGGTCTCAAACGTCTTGCGCTTGCGCATCTGGGAGTAGATCTGACAGAAGGTTCCGTATTCCTCCCTTCCATGTCCGGCGATGACTCTGAGATTATTTTTCTCGGACCGCGTAAGCTGGTTTCGCCATTTCTTGTCGAGCCTGTTCCGCAATTCGTCGAGCGAGGGACTGAGATCGAGGACAAACGTTCGGTACATGCTGCCTGCGTCGAAAGGCTCCGGGGTGAATCTCGAGAACGCGGCCTGCATCGTTGTGGCGCGCGGCGATCCGGCAAAGGCATTGGGAAGCACACGCAGGAAGAGCTTCCTTTTGTCAATGTACTCGTCCTCGATGGCCCGAGCCATCCGCGTGGGGACCTCGGGATCGAGCGGTTCGCCGCGCCGCTCCCAGAGGGGACCCCAACGCAGATAGGCCATGCCAAATTTGAGTGGGGTTGGGCGAATGATCCTGAGCTGCGCCACTCCCACAACTTCGCCGTCCCGCTTCAAGACGAGGCGGCTGAGGTTTTTTTCTCCCCAACGGATTCCGCCATATGCGGAAGTCTGATAAATGTTCGCGTCCTCGAACAGATCGAGCATCTTCGACCATTCGGCGGGAGTTGCACGATCCACTTCGACTTGCCAACCACGATTCTGCATGAACATCAGTTCTTTCTCGCGATCTGCGAGCTGCACGGGCAACTTTGGCGTGATGACGGGCCCCTCAAACATTCGCAACCGTGGGCAGCGCCTTTGCAGTCCTGTGAATGAAGCGAGTTCTCGCGGAATAGGGTTCAGGTACGTCAAAGTGCCACGACTCGTGGCCTCCGGAGGATTCGCTTCGGCGAGTGAAACCAAGGCCGGCATAGTGGCCGGCAACCATGCCGTTCTTCTTGGAAGGAATATATACGCCCACGATCTTGCGGATGCCGCGTGCCTGGCACTGCTCAACCAAGGCATCGAACATGGCGAATTCCATTTCGTGGTTCAAAACACGGCAACTCATCAGCCACAGATCCAGTTCAACTGTTTCGTCAAACACACGTCCAATCAGGACTGAAACCAGGCCATTATCGCCAAATCTGTCAGCGAGCCGACCGTAAAGCATGATAAAACCTGGGTCTCGAGCAATGGCCTCGACTTCAGCGCTCGTATACCGCCTAGTTGTGAGATTGAATTGATTCGTCTTGTTGATCAACTGCGTGATTCGCTCCAGATAGACCGGAGAGAACGGGGCGATTTCCGCGGTCATTTCGAGGGAGGCAAGGAACTCCCCATAATCATGGAAGCCGGCTTGATATGTGCTCCGCTGTGCGTTCGAGCCGTAGTAAGCTGAACGGTTGAGATCATCCTGAACTACTTTGTGCACTTCGAAGTACCGCTCGTGCTCGAGCGCTTCTGCGAAACGCGAAACGTCTGAGCCTACGTCCGGCACTGCCACTTCTGGCAATTGGTCAGCCACCAGAGCCCTCTCGGCTGGGTTATCATCAACAAATACCATGCTATCAAGGCCGATGTTGAGTTCTGCGGCGATCTCGCGGATGTTTTCGGGCTTTGGATTCCAGTTGGCTTTGAATACGCTGAAATCCTCCAGCTTTAATATGCTGTCTGGGTGCGAGAAGCCTTCCTTGGCGTTCTCGACGTCGTTCTTTGAGCATACAGCGAGAATTACGCCACGCCGCTGTAGGTCTTTCACATACCGTTGGAAGTCTAAGAAGGCCTCGCCGACCGGGTGGTCACGCCCTAGAATCAGGTCTTGCACGCCATCGTCGCCAATGATGCCGCCCCAAAGTGTATTGTCTAAGTCCAGGACGAGGCACTTTTTGGATCTTCCGTAAACAGACTTAACAATGGCGGCAACGTTGCGCGCCAGGGCCACTGTGGCTGTCGGGCTCACGGCCATATGAAAGTTATACCAGTACGTGTGGCCGTGCCACGCGTCCAGGCCCACTTGCGCGGAAAGGTAAAGAATGTCGTTAATCAGGAAGCGCGAGTGCTTGCGGGCATAGCTCGCGAACTCGGCATTCAGCCTCAGCAAAAAGTTCACGCGGCCGGACGATTCGAACGCCTCCAGATTCCCGAGCGGTCTGAGGCGCGGCAGATCGAAGTTGTTCTGGATAATGAGTGCGCCAAGCTCCGTGTGAATTTTCTCCCAAAGAGACTCAAATCGGGCCGTCTCACGGCGGATGCGATTTTCAGCCTTTGTTTCGGCTTCCATTAAGTCGGGAAATTGCAACACGTTGTGCCAGGTAGTGTGAATAAAGACGATGTCGGGTTTGAAATTCCACAGGTCCGGATTCTCGAACAGGACGTCCTCACAGTAACGGTTGTATCCTGATTCGTAGAAGCTCGGCTGGATTCCTTGCACCAAGAGAAACAGCTCTAGCATGTTCTTAACTTCTGCCGTCGTGGAACCGCCAAGAATTGCAATTCGCGTTGGGACTAAGTTCGTCTGTCTGAGCAGTTCCTTCTTCAGAGAATGGCGCTTTCGCAGGATATCCGCCGCTGTAACGGGGAGCCGTAAAGCTTTCAAAATCTCCGATTGCGATGCCTTGGTTTCTGATGCCAATGGGAATCTCCGCTACAGCACAGCCGACGCTTGTGGCATCGTCGGTTCAAAGAAGCTGAAAGTACCGCCTGACAGTTTCGTCACCTGGACGATGGCACTCAGTGGATCCGTCGGTGTGAGCCAGTTCACGGTCGAGAGGAGCTACCCTCCACCTGAGCCAACCGCAGAAGATCGGCGACCGTGGAGCAACCAACGACCTGGTCAGGAGAGATGTGCGCATTGTTACTGGTTTCCGCCAGGACAATCAGGCTAATGAGGGCGGTGGAATCCCAGTTCTGCAGTTCTTCCAGTTTTTCGTCGCCTCGAAGCGTTCCGGCTCTCAGGCCAAGAATCTCGTCCATCCCCAAGAGGAATTCTTCACGGGTCATTGATTTCAGATTCTCAAGCACGCGGTCGCCTCCTGTCAATCCCTTCGAGGTAATTTCCCCCTCCCACCGCACCTTGCCGGTCCGCGGAGGAGTAGATCCGGCCGGCCCGAACGGGCCCATTATTGCGGGAAAGCCGGTTCCGTACTGCGCGAAGGCGAGGCAGGACCTCGATCTCGAAAAACAAAGTGTCGTCGCTCTCGGCCCGGGTGCTGATTCTATCAAGATGAAATGGATCAGCTCCTCGAGGGTTGGCGACACTCTCGCTAAG
>JBGPVY010000263.1:0-3882 GCA_041491905.1 Nitrospiraceae bacterium
TAACGGCGGGCCAGCTTGATCGCTGCTTCATTCGCCTCTGCCCCGCTGTTGCAAAAGAACACCTTGTCGGCAAACGAGTGATCAACCAGCATGTGCGCCAGCTTCACTTGTGGCTCAGTGTAATAGAGGTTCGAGGTATGGATCAGCTGCGCGGCTTGGCGCTGGATCGCCTGAACCAGATCCGGGTGGCCATGCCCGAGGATGTTCACCGCAATCCCGCCGACGAAATCGAGATACTCTCGCCCCTCAAGGTCGTACACCTTCGTCCCGCGCCCTCGCACGATCGAGAGCGGTTGACGTGTATAAGTCTGCATCAAATAACGCGCGGCGTCCTGCTTCAGTTCTTCTGTCGGCATAACAGGCGTATCCCTTTGTAAAGTAAGGGAAGGTAGCATAGGCCTGTCGATGGAAGCAACTTACTGCTTCTTTACCCAGGTGGTGTCTTTATTGTGCTACTCTCTGGCAGATGAAATCCTGCGCGCAGTGCCAACAGCAGAACCAGGAAGACGCTAAGTTCTGCTACCAGTGCGGAAACACGCTTACCGCCGAGCCTGAAGCACCGATCGCCACCCCCGTAATCCACGCCGATGAAAATCTCTGGCGCCAATTCATCGGTCCCCACGCCGATCGCTACCTGAAACATTTTAAAAAGTTCGGATTGGGGGAAGAGCCGAAGTTCGCCCTGACGTGGAATTGGCCGGCCTTTCTCTATATTTCCTTCCTCTGGTTTCTCTACCGTAAAATGTATGTGTACGCGCTGGTCTACGCCCTCGGTCCGATGATCTCAACCTACTTGACCGGCGACGTTACCGTGGGTCTCATCTGGAGCATCATGGCCGGAGCTACAGCGAATTATGTATACTACTGGCACTGCCGCGAGCAGATTGGCGCTCTCAAGAAGAACGCATGGACCGATCCGGCAAAGCAGGATGAGGCATTGAAGGAGGCTGGAGGCGTCCAGTCCTATGTGATCTGGATCGGAGTCGCCTTATACGTGTTGTTCGCGATCACCATGACGTTCAAAATGCTTCAGGACGGGCTACCGGACGGCGAACGCTCACCAGAAAAATTGGCGAAGCCGACTGCTGCGAGCAGTGTGTAACCCAGAAACTATCTCGATGGCTGCCGGTTGATCCACGCCTCAAACCATCCGAAATCTTGTTCATAGGCCGCGACACCCGAATCGGTTGCTTCTTGCTTCTGATCCAGCTGGGTCCTGTGTGGAGAGAATCGGGTGGCATGGTACTGTCGGTGTCTGTTGAAGCAACCGCTTGACTTGGGCACCTGTTCCAGTATGCTTTGGCCTGTGAAGATATCCCTTCAGGCGCGAGAGGAACGCACAATGGCTCGATTAGTCCTGCTTCGTCATGGCGAGTCACAATGGAACTTGGAAAATCGTTTCACGGGCTGGGTCGATGTGCCCCTGTCTTCGCGCGGCATTCAGGAGGCGAAGAATGCGGGCGAGAAACTGCGCAGTTTCAAGTTCGACCGCGCCTTTACCTCCGTGTTGGCCCGCGCGATTGAGACGTTGCGACTCGCGCTCGAAACTATCGGCCAGACGGGTATCCCGATCGAGAAAGACAAGGCCTTGAACGAACGGATGTACGGCGAACTACAAGGGTTGAACAAGGCGGAGACCGCGAAAAAATACGGCGAGGCACAGGTGAAGATCTGGCGGCGAAGTTACGACGTGCGTCCGCCGGGAGGGGAAAGCCTGAAAGATACCGCCGAGCGTGTGTTACCTTATTATGAACGCACCATCAAGCCCTATCTCTTGAAAGGGGAAACGATCCTCATCGCGGCGCACGGAAACAGCTTACGGGCCCTGATCATGGAGTTGGAGCAGCTCTCCCGAGAGCAAGTGCTGGAGCTGAATATCCCAACGGGTGCGCCGCTGCTCTATGAATTGGACAAGACGGGAAACGTCGTCGATCACCGCTACCTCTGACGAACGACTCAGGTGTTCAGGCTGAAGGCGGAAGAGTGATGGGTGGTCACGCACGATTCACCCCTAAAGGCCTTCAGCCTATCTACCTGAGTAGTTACACATCTTCCAGTAACTGCCCGTAGGTGTCGACTGGTACGAAATCGATCAGCAGGGTCAGGAGATTACGCCGCTCTGCTTCTTTGACCAATTGGTTCTCCTCCATCAGCGCAGCGGCTTCCGCACTCACCGCAAGCGGACTCACCCCTTCTTCAACCAAGCGACTATACCGACGACGACGTTCCTGCCATTCGTTGAGGTAGGCAGTCCAGGCGGCTGAACCGACGGGAACGGTCGTACCCCATCCTGCTTCCATCGCATCCAAGATGAGTGCCGACAGCACGGACTGATACTTCTGAGGGATGTGTGCCTCGATGGCTGCAAAGATCCAAAACAGGTTCAGCGAGAGCACTTCTTGCGTGATCGCCTGAGCCTGCTCCGTCGTCGCCTCGATCCCATATTCCTCCAGCTGCTGAACAGACACGCCGGGCGGTATCGCTGCAACCAGGGCAACCGCTGCTTGCTTCGGCGTCATCGAGTTGGCTGACATGCCTCACTCTCTCCCTCGCCCACGGTGGCGGAGAATACCCTACTGTTGCCAGGGTGCTCAAGCAGCTTGTCCAAGCCTGCCTCCCGTGCTAGAGTCCGCCGGCATGATTCGACAGATCGCCGCCACATGCTCACGATGGATCTGTGTCGCCAGTCTGTTGGCTATCTTGGCCGCGGGCTCCGTCGTGGGTACACCTCACGCCCTTGCAGACGAACATCGTTGGGGATTCGGAAGCGACCTGGGCCTCACATTCGGAACGGTCAATGGCACGGTGTTCACCCTAGCATTCAGTGGTGATTACTACATCGATCGAAACTTCTCTATCGGACCGATGATGCAGATTAGTCCGATGGGCGATCTATTCCAGATCTCCTTCGCCGGGGTCGGCCGCTATCACTTTCGTCTCAATAACGGCATCAACGTCGTGCCCTTCATGGGAATCGGATTCATCCACGCAGACCTAGAACGCGGGTCCGGCCCTGGGAGCATCGATCAAAGCGACACGAGCTGGTACATCCCTATTGGTGTCTCACTGGAGTACCAGGCTGCCCACAATCTCGCCTTGTCTTCGACGTTGATCGTCAATCTCTACGACATCAATCTTTCTCCGTCGTTATCGGAGAGTGACCAAACAAGCGTTGCCCTGCTGTTTGGTTTTCGCTTCGGCCCCTAGCCCGCATTATTCATGAGCGCTTCTGCTCCAATCGTGGATTCGCCGCTGCGACAAGCCTGGACGCGGCCGACTGGCGTCCAGGCAGGCGGGCTCGCCGCTCGGTCGGTCAACATACTGTTTCAAGTATGCCTCCCTCCCTCACGGCTCCGCGCGCCTGTCTCGCGTGGCGACTGCGCGATTTCGCGACGAACCGTCATGAATAATGCGGGCTAGCAGGATGCTGAAAAAGTCCGCCAGCGTGAACGGAAGGTTAAGGTTCAGGCTAAGGTTGAAGCTAAAATAAGAACTTCAGATCTTCGCTCAACCTTGACCTCGACCTCAGCCTACCTGCTTGCTGGACGGCCCTTTTGAGCATCCTCAGGCTATTTAGGCACAGGAACTTTGGCCGAACACGGCGAAGAGGCAATGCTCTGGCAAGGTACGGAAGTATCGGGGATATTGGGTAAGGGAGAGGTAATGGCTACGCCGCTTTGGCCGGCCGCCAGCGAAGCCCGATGTTCAGCAGTTCCTGCAACAGATCTTTGTAGCTATAGCCGGCTTTCTCTGCCGAATCAGAAAAATCTTCGTCGTGCGCGATTTGTGGATTTGGATTGGCTTCCAGTACGTACACGCGCCCCGCCGCGTCCATGCGCACGTCGATGCGGGCATAGCCGCTCAGGCCGAGGGCGCGATAGA
>JBGPVY010000128.1:0-7858 GCA_041491905.1 Nitrospiraceae bacterium
AAGTTCCAGGTCGTCACCTATCCGGGCGTCAAACATGGATTCACCAATCCGGATGCCGGTAAGGCCGGGATGGATGCCCTCGAGTACAATGCGGAGGCCGACAAAAAGTCTTGGGCGGCGATGCTGGAGCTGTTTAAAGAAGTGTTCCATTGAAGGCCCCCCGTCCGCGCGCGGGTTGCTTGTCGGAGCGGTTTCCATTTCTGCGGGTCGTCATGTGACAGTGGTAAGTGACTGCCGCTCCTGTTGCCCTCTCCAAAAGAAACACCCTGTGGAGATGCGCATCTCCACAGGGTGTTGGCAGATAGACTCTCGACCGATTTACTCTGTCTTGGCTTTCAGTTGTTTCGCGGTGCCTTTAATCCTCTGTCCAGCTGCTTTCGTTTTCCCCTTCGCCCGTTCCATCGCGCCCTTCACCTTATTCCCTTTCGCCTCTTCCGTTAAGGCCTTCGCTTCCCCCTGGGCATTCTCACTCTTCGCATTCGCTTCTCCCTTCATCTCCTCAGCCTTGGCTTTCACCTCATCGGCTTGAGCAAACCGCTGTACTCCAATGAACACAAACAGAAACGCCATTGCGAGAATCGTGAACATCCGCATGGGAACCTCCCTGTTAAAAGTATGAAGAATTGTGATCTCAGGTGATTCTGTTCAACATCTTCAGCTGAGAGCCATATTATGCCTGCTGAGACCGAACGCGCCTGGTCAATACTGACCAGTTTTGAAGAATTCAGACTCCCTTGATCTACCGCTGACAGGGCCTTCCGTATCGAGAATAGAACGAGCGTGTCGACTCTTTGGGGTTGTGGATAGGGGGTCGGTCTTGCAATTCAACATTGCGGAGCCTGCCCGCGCGCGTCGTTGAGAGGAAATCCATGAAGCGATCTCATCTCGCATTGGGGGTCTCGGATATGGCGGTTGCTCCGCCGAGCGTGGGGTGAATGGACTGCTCGAGGAACGCGTTACGGCCGATCAGCAGGCGGCAGAGACAAAATGAAAATGTGTCAGGCTGTGACCATTTCGCGACAGTCGGCTGGGGTGCGCGTCATGAGGATAACCACATAATCAATTCCTACAGTGAGCAATATTGAACAGGCAGGAGGGACGTACACACTTATGATGATGTCACAATGCAAGCCGCGACAGGAACTGCCGACCATTTTTTCTTACAGGGAAGAGAATGGCATGGGATGAGGTAGAAGAAGAGGCTCGCCGCAATTGGGACCCGGCCAAGATGGGTTTGTGGAAGCGTTACAAGGGTACCGTGCACTTCGCGTGGGATCGAGTTCGCCAAGACAATGGGTAGCACACATCGGAGTTCAACACCAGAAACGGAGGTACGTATGTCTCAAGATCGCCTGACCCAGATAAAGCATTATCGGGAATGTATTGCCGCCTGTTTCGCCTGTGCCCAGACTTGCGAGACCTGCAGCGACGACATGATCGGCATGGACCATCATGGTGATCAGAAACTCATGGCACAATGTATTCGGTTGTGCCGCGAGTGCGCGGATATCTGTGTGCTGGCCGGCCAATGGATGAGTCGAGGTTCCGCGATGACCGATCGACTGTGCGGCCTCTGCGCCGACATCTGCGACAAATGTGACGAGGTCTGTGAACAGCACGCCCCACAGCATGCTTTGTGCGGACCTTGCGCCAAAGGATGTCGTCGTTGTGCAGAACAGTGCGCAAAAATGATACTTGCGGCGGCCTAGCCGTCGGGGTAAGGAGCAATCATGAAACGCGGAATGATCGAGTTGATGGTATTGTCGGCACTTTTTCTCCAGGGCCCTATCGCCAACACTATGAAGACGAACCAGTTCCCCCAGCCTGTATCAGGCCCGACAGATCCTCTGCCGCCCAAACCTTTTCCCCCTCCACCGTCACCGGGGCCCCCTGAGCCGAAGCCGCCGAACCAGATTCTGCCGCGTACCTGAGGAGACATTTGACCGTGAAGATTATCGTCCTGCTATTCAGTGCTCCTTCTTGCCCTCAGGCTCGTATGATAGCGCCATGACTTCTGGACCTGTTACGCGCATCAAGTCGAAGACGCCCGTGCCCTACGAGCTCACGGCCATTCATCACGATACCCACGACACGAAGACGTTTTGCTTTGCCCTGCCTGACGACGCCACGTTGGACATGCTGCCCGGCGATCATCTGTACCTCCACGCGACGATCGACGGAAAATCGGCGAAACGGCCCTACACGCCGTCGTCGGTGCCCGGCACCACGGGGTATTTCGACTTGACGGTCAAGCGGTACGAAACCGGCACGATTTCGAAGTATCTCCATGACCGGGAGATTGGAGACACCGTGTTGATGAGCGGCCCGAATCCAGGCGGCCATTGGGTGGACGGCATGGCGAAGAAGGTGGGGTTTGTGGCCGGCGGCACGGGCATTACCCCGATGATCTCCATCATTCGCTGGATTCTCGCCAAGAGCCTCGCCGTCGAGTTGTTTCTGGTCTTTGCCAACAAGGCCGAGGCCGATATCATTTTCCGAGACGAGTGGGACGAAGATGCGCGCGAGCACGCGAGCTTCCATTGTTGTCATGTGTTGGAGCAGCCGCCTGCAGGCTGGTCGCAAGGCACGGGCCGCATCACCGAGGCCATTCTGCGCGGGCATCTGCCGCCGCCCGGTCCCGACACCGTGATCTTTCTCTGCGGCCCCCCGCCGATGGCCGACGCGCTGGAAGCAACTCTCAAAGCGATCGGCCACTCCGAGCAAGCGATCATCTTTCCGTAACCACCTGAGCCGTCACCGTCCACTGGGAAAATCAGAAGAAAAGGGGTCGGGAGTTTTTGTCTGAGCGACTCGCCGGCGCGCGCGGCATTGCTTGGTTTGCCCCTGCCTCGTTTGAATCCCCCCACGTTGATTTTCTATCTGAGACCAGTTGATCCGATGGGTATTTCGCCTACGCATCGAATATGCATCGTCGGCAAATTGAAGCGCGGGTGTAGTGCACTCTGTTACACTGCATGGTGGCTCGACTCGATGGGTACGCGCTTCAGTTCAATAGGCGGAGCACGGTGGATTAGAGTGAGTCATTCAACTGTCAGGGTGCTGGACTTGTTTAGTGACGGTTTCGTTTGTATGATGAAGCGATGAAACATTACAACATCGCGATCGTACCGATTTTGTTGATGGCTGCTCTTGCTGTCCCCACTCAGGGCGTTGCAGCACGGGATCGTGTCATGGCCGATTCTTCTGCCCTTGGGGAGACGAGTAGCCAACTCTCTTGGAGCACGCTGGGTACCAATGTCCCATTCGAAGGTCCAATCACGGTGCCTTCGGAGCCTGCGTCATCTTCAATCTTTCGAGATGTTCCCTTGATCAGCGGTCGATACTCAATAGGCGGGCGAGCATTGTTGCCGTATCTTGGGGCAGGATTTTCTGGAGGCTACGGCTCAGAGTTAAATCGTTTCTTGGGTGGGGCACCTCCCACGCAGAGCGACTTCGGGCTTCGAAATCAGCTTGGGCAAAGCGTCTCCCCGAATGAGTTCCAAATGGGCGTCCGCATTCCGTTTTAGCTGAATCGACACAGCCTTTTGCCTGCTGACCGACGAGCGGTGATCCCGTGTGGTCGTTGCGTAACCTTTCACCTCGCGGTTCGGCGATTTCCGAAAGCAGCTCTCGCCTCGTCCGCGCACACGGCGCTGCATGGTTGGCCTCCTTCCTCGTGAGAATCCCTCCAAGTAGACCTTCCCTACGAGATTGGTTGATCCAATCTGGTATTTTGCCTAAGCATCACATATGAATCGTCAGCCAATTGAAGCGCTGGAGTCGCGCACTCGGTTACGCTGGATGGTGGCGCGACTCGATGGGTACGCGCTTCAGTTCAATAAGCGGAGCACGGTGGATCAGAGTGGGAAAGCGCTCGTAAAAAATTCAGACGGGGGTCAAGCTGATACCGGCACCCCTGAGATCACATCGAGTGGCCCTGCACGACTAATTTCCCTTATCCCTGCTGATCTTCGAGCAGAGGACGCGTCATATTGCCTGCCTCATTAATTGTTCCAAACTGAGCTGTTTAGGTCAGTTCCCATCCATCCATAGGTCCAGGATGGTGTTGTGGCTTAGAGGAGACGTCCGATCGTCGGCTGACATGTGAACAGCGTCCACGGCACTCCGACTAGGGCAGAAGGGGGGGACGTATGGCGTGCGCACGATGCGGTGGGTTCCTGGTGATCGAGAACTGGGAGGGTCTCGTCGACAATGTCCGTGATAAGCGGCTCCGGAGAATGAGATGTGTGAACTGTGGGTCCATCGACGATTCCGTAATTCTCGGGAATCGTCTTATTGAAAGGAGAACGATATGCTGTACTACGCACTGATGTTCTTGGTGGTTGGAGTCATTGCCGGAGCCCTGAATTTGGCCGGGGTGGCCGCGGTGGCGGTCCAGATTTCCTGGATCCTGTTCTTGATCGGGATCGTGTTGCTGGTGATCCATCTGTTCACGAATCGCACCGCCCGGGCCTCCTGACCAGCAGAATCACCTTAACCAGAGTCGATCACTATCAACCGTTCTGGGTGTTCAGAGAAATTCCGATGAAACTGGCAGACAAGAAATGTAGCGATGGAGGCAATGTGCCCCCGTTGAAGGCTCTTCGCACGAGGGAGTTGTTGAAGGAACTCAGCCAAGGCTGGAAACTCAACGGGCGAGGGCATTTGGTGCGGCTCTACACCTTCAAGGACTTCGCGCAGTCGCTGGCGTTTGCGAACAAGGTTGGGGCTGTCGCAGAGGCCGAGGGCCATCATCCTGATTTGTACCTGGCCTGGGGGAAGTGCAAGATGGAGATCTGGTCGCACAAGATTAAGGGTCTGACTGAGAGCGACTTTGTCTTGGCGGCCAAAGCCGAGCGGAAGTTTAAACCGTTTCGCGCGCCGGCATAACCGACATGAGTCCGGACTCGTTTATGAAGAGGCGGCGAGGACTTCGATAACGGACACTCCGGTAGTAGCGCCTCGTCGACATGCCGTTCAGCTACGCGATGTCCCCGTCCATTCGAACTGATGGAAATTCAGTTGATGAATTCCAGACTGTAACAAGGAGGTACTTCCATGAACCCGATCCCATATTTAGGAGTTGCGTTACTTCTCGTGTTGGGCTGTCAGGGCACGCCCACGGTGACAAGGACTGGGGACGTCAAAGACATCATCATTGGGGATGATCTGTCGTCAAGAGAAGCAGCGGTCAATACAGGCGATGAAGTTCGGTGGGTCAACAAAAGGACCGCACCTGTGCGAATCATCTTTCTCGACCCTGTGTCGGACAAGCAGTTGTCATGCAACAATAATTTCGGTGGGTGGATGACACCCAGCGACACAGCCAAACTGGGCAAGAACGAAACCGCCAGCGCCTGTTTCCGAGATCCCGGCTATTTCCGGTATATCGTCAGGATGGAATCGGCCTTGACGACTGGCGATATCAACGTTCAGGGAGTAATCAAGGTTGGAGGACAGGGCGGCCAGGCCGCTGCACAAACAAGTGATCAAAACAGTGGCCGAACCAGTGGTCAAACCAGTGATCGAACAACTGATCAAAACACTGGCCAAACCAGTGATCAAATCAGTGGTAAAACAAGTAGTCCAAGAAGCTCAACGTCGACCACCACCAGTACTACGACGACCACTGATGGAGCAAGTGGTCCAACCAGGCCTCCTCAGTAAGTGAACGCGGCATCGAGAACAATTGAGGGGAGATTCCGATGGAACTGGCAGACAAGAAATGTAGCGATGGGGTCATGGTTCTGGGGTCGGGTCTTGCCATCCAACATTGCGGAGCCTGCCCGCGCGCGGCGGTGCGCTCTTCCAGCCTCCGATCAGATAGTCTGAGGGGGTGATGCGCCTTCATTATCAGCTCCCTGCCGCGCCTTGCCAAAGCATGTCGTACCCCAGTTCTTTGGTGTCGGAACACATGGCAGCCAATGCGGCAAACTTGTTGGTGAAGACTTCGTCCGCATGGGATCGTTCGTGCTCTTCGAACGAGCGCCAATAGGTAACGATGACATAATGGTCATCGGCGGTTCTGGATTCAGTGAGGGATCCCTCGTTCGATACGAAGCCGGAGAACTTGAACACCTGCCCGGCGAGGAATCCGCCCTTGTCACCTCCGTAGGTTCCTTTGACGACGCTGCAGAGTTCACCGACGGCCAATTCAACGTCCTCGAATGTGACTCCGGGCTTGAGCTTGACGGTGTTGAACAGCATTTTGGCTCCGAAGGGGAGTGTGATTGGACCGAACATGTCATCCTCCTAGCAGACTGTTGAAAAAGTCTACCCGCGGTGGTTCTTGTTTCTGATCACCTAGCTCAGTGAAGGACCAGTCAATCTCTCCGGCCGGTCCGGCAATGTAACCATGAAGATTGGCGGCGCTGTAGCAGACGAGGGGACGCATCGATAGTGATTGTATCGAGTGGCGATGGCAAAGTGAACGGGGGGATAGTGCGGTGTAAGCGCTCGATCGACTCATCCGCCCGCGGGGCACCTTCTCTTCTTCACCCGGACTTCTCTCCATATCTGTTGAGCTTCACCTACTGATGGAGTATCGTTTCGGCCAGGATTCGGGAGGCTCCCATGCCGGAACAATCGAACACGCTCGTTCGAGATCGGCTGGCTCGGCAGCGGACTGAGTTGGCGAACGAGCGCACGCTGCTGTCGTACATCAGGACCGCGATGGGGTTTTTTATTGTCGGTATTCCTGCTGTGTGGTGGCTGGAGCTGCCCGGCGTTCAAGCACTGGGTGTGGTGTCGTTGGTGGCGGGTGTCGCGTTCCTGGGGGTTGGGGTTTGGCGATTCTTCACCATAAAAGCGGGGATCGATCAACAACCGGACTAGATCCGCGAATTCTCGACTTGTCCGCGCGCGGCGGCGCTCCCGCACCGGCTGTTTCTCCACGAATCAAAGACTGAGAAAGCGCCCCGGGGAATTATCGACCATTCTGATTCTCTGGACGACGTGACGTAAAACGACGCCTCCGGAAATCCAGAATGTCCCGCGTTGTCGTCTTTCGGAACGGCGGTTCACGCTCTGGTGCGGCCAGTAGGGAGCCGCGAGTTGAGTGCGAACCTCCGGCCGTTCAACTCTTCCGACTTGTCTTCGCCATGACGCTGGTGATCAATTGCTCCATGCGCTTGCTGTTGCAAGACGGACAAGCAACCGACCCGCTCTCGTGCTCCTTCAAACGCAAGGAGAGCACCACTTCTTTCCCACAGTCCAGACACTTATATTCGTACGTAGGCATGAGCGCGACCTCCCTTTCGTTGGATGCGCAACCAGTCCTCCCGCATCAACGACCGTGTGTCGTGAGGCAGGAGCGGATCTCTCGTAATCACCCCTGATCCTCCGGAATGGGAGGCTCAGGTCGCTGGTACTTTGAGAAATCACCACACTCTTAGATTTCTTGCAGTCCTGTCGTTTCTTGGGAGGTTCCACGGCGAGACCTCCTTCCGTGGTGTTCGGAGGCGTCACTCGCTGAGAATGTGTCTCAGCGAGCACACTTGTGGGTCGGTACTCTGTCCTGTCGGAACGGCGGAGGCTAGAGAACCTCACTCGGAGAGAGCAGAAGGGGGCGTTGAATCTTCGTCCCCGTCATTCTTCAGGCGATACTACGATAATCCCCCGTGAGCGGCCTCGTCAATCGGTGGCGAACGGGCAGCGGGAGCGCTCCTGCGGGAGTAGCCCAGTCCGAAGGGAAAATCGAGAAGATTTTCCTTTTCCGGGAGAAAATTAAAAGAGGTTGGGATTTTTTGATGAGAATACTCTTGGCATTCTTGGCCTGTCGCTGCGTGGGGCGTGGTGTGCGATGAAATATTGAGTGAACGAATCGAGTCCTCACTCTTGACAGCAAGGAACTGGTGTC
>JBGPVY010000305.1:0-3162 GCA_041491905.1 Nitrospiraceae bacterium
CTTTCTCGTTAAGCTCAGTAGCCATGAGGCTCAGGACATAAAAAAACCCCCTCACCATCCGGTGAGGAGGTTTTCGGATAAGGGCCAGCTACAATGACTTGCGGTGCTTCCATAATTTCCCCTTTTCGAACCTCACTGAGTTCGATTAAAAGGCTATTTCACTATAACAAAAACTCGACGAGTGTCAAGTCAATTCGCCGGACGGGCAGTGTCCTCATTTGAAATCCTTGCGGCCTTATCCATCAGATTAGCACACCAGCACACCATCGCCGCCGTCATTGTTTCCCTGACCGCTAACGCCCACGCTCACCCGCCGCCCCCGAACGTGCCGCCAGATGTCCACCTGAACAGGCTCGTGGCGCCGGTCGGGTGCAGCGCGCCGTTAGGCCCCGACGTGCACAACTTGGCCAGGCTGGATCGTTTCGAGAACACGCAGCACCTCGGGCATCCTTGGCCGCAGGTCGTTGATGTCGTTGCTCGGCGCCCTAACGATCACCAGCGCCACATCAAGCCCCGGGAGGTCCTGTTGATACGGGATTCCTTGATCTACGGTCAGAAAGACGTCGAACTCCGCAGCCGCCAGGCGAAGGAGAGCGCTATTCTTCGTGCCGGACCAGCCCATCTCGGCCACCGTCTTCACCTCGTGCCCTGGTAACTCAGGGCGAAGCTTGCGCGGCACGCACTCGTCAAGCAGCACGCGCACTGGAGCCCACCAACAACTGGATGCCCTCTTCCAGCGCGGCCACCGCTTGCTCCCGAGTCACCGTCGGGAAGTCGTCGAGAAAGTCGTCCAGTCGATGTCCGCCCTCAAGGTAGTCCAGAAGGCTCTTCACAGGTACGCGAGTACCAACGAAGACGGGCGTCCCGCCGAGTATCTCAGGATCGCTGTGAACAACAGCACGTCTCTGCGTCATGGTGCATCCTCCAACGCTTCAGCATGGCACCGATTCGGGTGCGGCCTAACAAATAAAGCTGAGCGGCGCTCAGTACACCAGCAACCGATGGCCGCTCCAGCGAGTGGTTTGGTTAGACAGTGATGGTCCAGGGGAAGCTACAAGTCCTCTGGCCTAAGCCCCGTTCGCTTTGCGATTCGGGCGAGCATCCGAGGACCAAGCTCTTCGTCGTCGTGAAAAGCAAATACAAAATCGGGCCACCCGGGGCGGAAAAGTGTGCGGTGAGACCCAACTTGCCGTTTCATAGTCCACCCAATGCGGAGAAGTGCTGCCAAGGCATGTCTGGAGCGAGTACTGGGTCACTGGCTCATGCTGCTGCAAAGGAAATGCTCAGCAGCTCAGGGCCTGATTCACCATGTTCCAAACGGTCGGCAACCACACGCAGAGCAAGGGCCTGGACCTTTGCTTTGGCCTCCTCCTGAGTCTGTCCATATGCGAGAACCCCAGGTAGATCGATGACTTCTGCGATCCAGCGCCCATCTTCCTCTTGTTCAACTTCAACTGTGAAGGTCATGGCTCCCTCGGTTCATTGATGTATTTCCATTCTATACTATTCCGTTCAACTCGAAAAGGCTCTTGGGAGGTTCGCCTAACGGGCAGTATCCTGATTTGCGATCCTTGCGGGCTTATCCATCAAATTGGGACACTACCCGCCGATCCCCCCGACATCACATCCCGTTGGTGTAATCCCATGTGACGACCTTTTTGGGGATGATTTTCATGAGGAGGGGATCTGAACCACTGACCAGGTACTTGTAACCGGGATGCTCGGCGGTGCCGAAGTAGCGCTGTGCCATTGCATCGCGAAATCGCGCCAGCTTCTGCTTATCCTTCACGAACTCTACCGTGCCCTGAATCATGACCCCCTTATAGGAATCGAAACCGTCGCCCGCATCGACCACCAGGGCCATCTTGGGATTCGCCTTGAGGTTTTGGCCCTTCTTGGAGTTGGGTGAGGTCTCGATATAGATGTCGCCATCCAGCAGGATGTGCCACACAGGAACCACGTGCGGCTGGCCACGGCGATCCACCGTGGCCAGGCGGCAGACCTTCTGCTCTCCCAAGAAAATCTTCATGGCCTGTCGGCTGATCTTCGCCATGTCTCTCCTCCTATGCCTGAGGCAGCGAGGGCCTTCGCGCCTCGATTAATTCGCGAACTGCGGGAACGAGGTAGATCGCCGAAAGGTCGAACCGTGCCAGGCAGTCGGCCAGGACCTGTATCCGACCAGCCGCAGGAAGCTGATGATCGATGACCACCAGAAGTTGCCCCCGCAACGTACAGCTCCCGCTCCTGATGACAAACTCCTCTTGGTGGAGGCCCTCATAGAGAACCTTAACGCCAAGTCGCTCCGCCAATTCTTCGAGCTGCTGTAGGATTGTCGCTTCGATCATTGCGCGCGCTGACGTGGCGGCAACCCATTTGCCGCCGGGGTCACGCTACCGAAGAAAGGCACGAATGTCAAGCTGACGAGGGGGGTGTCCGGAGGTGAAAGAAAGAAACGAGGGGCTGACCGGATGGCCAGCCCCTCGGTAGTTGTGGGTATTAGCGGGTCTC
This sequence comes from Nitrospiraceae bacterium, assembly GCA_041491905.1. Lineage (GTDB taxonomy): Bacteria > Nitrospirota > Nitrospiria > Nitrospirales > Nitrospiraceae > Palsa-1315. The sequence continues at coordinate 2,509 of JBGPVY010000305.1, forward strand.
AGGCAACAGGAACCCAGTTAACGCCAGTGGCCTGGGACCCATTCGCCCCAGCGGTTGTGGTGACTTGGAACCCACACAGCCGCATAGCCCGGCGACGGTGGCGGGCCGGGAGGTCCAGGGGCATAGATATAGCATCCGGCTTCGAGGGAGGCCAGGAACAACAGCAAGCCGAACGCTAGCCAACGGGCAGGATGAGTCACCGCCACCGCCTGTTCGCGCTTATCGCCAGTGTCCGGAGACCCGGATGCCCCAGCGATTGAAATGCCCGGGTATCCAGACAGGCCGATACACTGCAGGCCGATAATACACGGGTGCAGGCGGGGCGTACACCACCGGAGACGCGACCACAGTAGCGACTGGGGCCACCACCACGGGGAAGGGAACCCGGACATTGACTCCGATACGCACCCACGCGAGGGCCGGCTGCGCTACCGCAACCAACCCCATCACAACGAGGACTACCACCATCCCTTTTAGCAAACCCTGTTTCATTGCTCTTTCCTCCTCTTGAGATCGTTTGTCAAGTTAGACAGTCGAATTGGGGAGCCGTTTAATGGGCCGAAATGCCTTGCCAAGGCGTGAGAATTCTGTTACCAATAGGATCGAAGCGAGAGCACGAAAATACCGTATTTATCTGTACTTAGACCGATCATC